>JBGQDJ010000389.1:0-2168 GCA_041495805.1 Geobacteraceae bacterium | reverse complement strand
GTCACCTTGTTGTCGTCATCCACGAGGCTCATGTAATAGGTCTTGAGCTTGTATGCCTCGTCTGTTATCAGAGCCAGCGAATCCTTGTTTTCCAGCACCAGGGTCTTGAAGAGCTGGACGGCGTATTGGGCGAATTCCAGTGAGAGGTCGGCGGTTTCCTTCACCGTTCTCCTCTCCTCTTCGGTGAAACCCCGCGGTACTCCACCCGGAAGCCCACCCTCCGGGTGCGGCGCCTTGCTGAAGATGTGCCTTATGATGTCACGGTTTCTCTTTCTGATATCGATTACCTTGAGTCCTATCTCCTTCCCTACCTTCCCTATGACGCCGAGGATGTTTCTCTCCTTCGGGTCACCGTGAGGACCTACAATGAAATCCGGCGCGGCAAGGAAAAAGAAATGGATATAATGGTCCTCGATGTAAAAGGCGTTGAACTCCAGTTCGCGGATGAGCCTGGCGGCAGGGGTCGGCTCCACTCCGTAAATCTGATCCAGGGCCTTGGTGGCTGCCATGTGATGGGCGGATGGGCAGACCCCGCAGATGTTCGGCACGATGCGGGTCATCTCTTCAACCGGGCGTCCTATGCAGAACCTCTCGAAACCGCGGAGTTCCACTACCTGCCAGAAGGCATCATCCACCTCCCCTTTATCGTTCAGGAATATCTCGATTTTCCCATGCCCTTCGAGCCTGGTTATGGGGCTGATTGTTATCTTTTGCGACATTACGGGCACCTCCGCTTGGTGTTTTCATCGAACTTATGCAGGATCGACGCAGCCTGGGTGAAACGGTAAAAATAGCCGGCAGGGTCTACGACTGAGTCAACGGCTTTCTCGACCTGATCGTCGCTGTCCGCCTTGAGGAGAGAGGCAATGGCCGACAGGAATTTAGCACCCGTGTCGCATTCATGGGTCACGGGGCCGAAGCAGCCGCGGCAGGGTACGTTTGTCGAGACGCATGTGTTGCCGCATCCCGTCCGGGTCGCCGGCCCCATGCAGATGACCCCCTTGGCGAGGAAGCATGTTTCACTGTCCATCTCCACTTCATGGATCCTTTTCACCTCTTTAATCTCAAGCTTGAAGGGCTTTGTCTTGTTCCTGTCGCATGCATCGCACATGGCCATATGTGGAGAGAGTGTTGTCCCCTTGGGGGGGAGCTTGCCGCTTAACACAGCAAAGACGGCGTTTGCGATCAGGTCGGGTGGGGGCGGACAGCCGGGGAGGTAATAATCAACGTCTATCACCTGGTTCAGCGCATAGACATGGTCGAAGAACTCCGGCAGGGTCAGTTTGTGCCCGTTGACTTCAGACATTGTCTGGGGAAAGACCCCCTTGGGGTTTACTACGGTCGGAGAATTCTTATAGACCCAGTTGAAGATGTCCGCCTTCGATCTGAAATTCGCGAGGGCGGGAGTGCCGCCATAATTCGCGCAGGCGCCGAATGAGAGGACCAGTTGTGATTTGTTCCTGAGGAGCGTCGCCATCTCCACGTGCTCCGAGTTCCTCACGTTTCCGTGGATAATGGAAAGGGTGATCTCTCCATCGTCCATTTTTTCTATGGATGAATATTTGAAATCCATGGCTACGGGCCACAATACAATTTCCACCGCATCCGCGACCGTAAGGATGGCCTCATTCAGATCGACTATCGCTTCATCGCATCCCCCGCAACCTCCGAGCCAGTAAATTGCAACCTTCGGTTTTACAGCCATATTTGCACCCCCGTATACTGCATTTTAGTTTCCGGCTGCCGCCGCTCTCCATCACCGTTTAAAAAGGCCTGTAAATCCGGCGCGCCTGTATTGCCTTTTCAGGCCATGGCGGATTTATTTATCTGTATAGGCCCGAGACTGGATATTTCGTTTTTCATGTTTTCGATTTCAATAGGGATCTTATCGCCTTCAGGATCAATGGAGAAGACCATCCTCACCCGTTCAGGCTCTATGCCGAAAGAGGTGAGGAGCTTTTTTATGAGCAGAATCTTCTTCCCGGTCTGGTAATTGCCGTCCTGAAAATGGCATTCTCCCTGACAGCATCCGAGAATCAGCACTCCATCGGCGCCTTCCTTGAGCGCGGAAAGTATATGCGTTGAGTCCACTTTCCCGCTGCATGTTACAGGGACCATGTTTTTTACAATGGCGTTGATTTCCTTTTTGTCGTCCAGGTATCCCCAGC
>JBGQDJ010000388.1:0-2234 GCA_041495805.1 Geobacteraceae bacterium | reverse complement strand
GTTTTTCTTGACGAAATCGGCGACGCCGATCCGAAGACCCAGGTCCAGCTCCTCCGCTTTCTCGACAATGGCGGTTTCATGCGGCTCGGCGAAAATATTGAACGTTACGGCAGGGTCCTTCTCGTGGCCTCGACCAACAAAAACCTGCAGGAGGAGATAAGCAGGGGAAACTTCCGCGAAGATCTTTATCACCGGCTATCGGAACTATCGGTGGTGGTCCCTTCACTGAATGAAAGACGCGAAGACATACCGGACCTGTCGATCCATTTTCTCGGGAAACTCTACCGGACTTATCGCGGCAAGGACGATCCCCAGGATGATGCGCCGACACTTTCCGAGGAGGCCAAGCAGACCCTTGTCACGCACTTCTATACTGGGAATATCCGCGAGTTGCGCAGTATTCTCTTGCGCGCCCTGTTTTTCCGGAAGGGAAAGCTGATCTCCGGCGAGGATATCCGAAGGGCGATTCAGGATGGGATGATGGGGGAGAAGCCGGCCAAGAGCACGGTGATGCTGAACGAACAGGTTGCCACGGAGATCATGAGGCAGATCGAAATGGATAAGGACTTCTGGGATGCGGTCTACGAACCGTATTCAAAAAACGTCATTTCCCGGGAGGTTGTCAGGCTCGTTCTGGAGAAGAGCAGGCTGGCGGCGGGGAACAGCATGCCCCGTGTAGCGGCCCATCTGAAGGCGGTAAGCGGTGATATTAACGGCGACGCAGAGGAGAAGAAGCGTTTCTTCAAGTTCAAGAATTTTTTGTATAAAACCATCAAGATATGAGGCTGATTGCCAGGTTGAAAAAGGACCCAACAGAACAGAATAACTTGTTGACACTGTACTAAAAATAGGTACATTATGAAATGGACGGTAAAGCTCCATAGAGCAGCGCAAAAGCAGTTGCCGAAATTGCCTGGAAAGGTCCTGGACACCTTGGAGAGGCTTCTTGCCGACATTGAGCTTTCTGGCCCCGTACGCGGGAATTGGTCGAACTATTCAAAACTGGCGGATGGCCGCCATCACTGCCACCTGAAAAAGGGAAAACCGACGTACGTCGCAGTTTGGAGTGAAGATAAGGAAACGGTAACCGTGGAGGTAATCTATGTTGGAACGCACGAAAAAGCGCCCTACTGAGGAGATGATAACGCTTCGACTGCGTGTGCATCGATCCAATGCTGAACGGATCAAGCGCTTTATAACGAGCATCGAGGCTGAAAAAGAGAGTGGATCGCGTCCATGGCGTGAGGTGTTCAATGAATTGCGACCGGATGATAGTATTCCGTCGGCAATCCTCCGTGGTTCACGCGTTAAGGAAGAGCTCACCCAGGTGCGGCTTTCCGAGATGTCCGGCATCCCTCGCCGTCATATCAGCGAAATGGAGCATGGTAAAAGGCCGATAGGCAAGGAAACCGCCAGGAAGCTTGCGATGGCGATGAACTGCGATTACCGGGTGTTTCTGTAAGATCAAGATGGAAAGCTGGTATGGGATTGATCGGAAGAGTGCTGCATGTACGAGAACGCATTAGAATGTCTAACGTATTTAGTTGACAGGTCGCATGGTTGTGGAGTAATTAATTCAAGTTCATTCTAATTAGATTAGATGCATTTCCGGGGGGACGCAGGATGCTTTACCTTTGGAGTCATGGGGGATGAAAAAAAGCCGCTTCGGTCAGCTATGTGCTGATGGCGGCTTTTTTGTTTGAAGTTGAGTAGAAACTGCCCCTTCATTCTTCCCAGGAAAAGAAGATATCAAGGTTAAATATACTGTCCCCAGAATTCCCGCAACCACAAAAATGCACCCGCCCGATAAAACCAGCGGGTGATTTCCGACCCGTTATACGTCAAACAAAAGGACAAAGAATAATGCCCATGCCAGAATGGCTGAAACGGAGATTAAAAAAAGCCGGTGAAAATCTTGAGTCGACAGTAACGGGTGCGATTTTTTGGCTAATTCTCGGAGGCCCAATCGCCTTAGCCGCCGGATACAAGTACTTACGAGATTTCTTTCTCCAACTATTACCAATATCGACGCCGTTATGGGCAACCATCGCATTGACAGTCCTATGTTGTCTATATACCTATGTAAAAGTTGCAAAAAATCAGGCCAAGTCAACAGAAGTGGGTCAACCAGTCAAACCACCACCTTTCACAATAAAGCAGTTTCCAATCGGGAAATATATATGGGAGGCCAAAATCTACAAATCAGGAAATTTTGAAGTAAACCAGTACCCTCT
>JBGQDJ010000387.1:0-2256 GCA_041495805.1 Geobacteraceae bacterium | reverse complement strand
TGATTGCATTACGTGATCTGATTATTATCGCCGGCGCAACCGCTTATTACATCCGCGCCGGAAGAATCGTGATGGAGCCGAGCATCCCAAGCAAGATGAACACCTTTGTCCAGTTCTTCGTGGTCTTTATTGCCTTGGTGAACGCAGCGGGAATGATACATGCGACCGGATGGCTCCCGGCTCTGTTCGGCATTGCGCTATTCACCACGGCTTTTTCAGGAGCACATTATATCGTCTTATGGGGACGAAAGGGAGCCGAACTGAAGGCATAGGGGAGGGCCAGCGACCGGTGACCAGCAACCAGCAACTGATTCTCACTTCCCGGCAAGTTTTTGCAACCGCGCCATGTCGAGAATGGTGACCCTGCTCCCTTCCACGTCGATCACCGCTTCTTCCTTCAGTTTCTTGAATGTGCGGGAGAGGGTCTCACTGACCGTACCGAGGCTGGAGGCGAGTTCCCCTTTTTTCATGTCCAGATCCAGGTATGTCTTTCCCTGGAACGAGGTTGACTTTTTCGAGGCCGTTTCAATCAGGTAAGCGGCCAGTCGGGCCGGCACTTCGGCAAAGGAGAGCTCTTCGATTTGCCTGGCAAAACTGCGCAAAAGCTGCGAGAGTGAGATAATAAGGTTGAGGGAGAAGCGCGGATTGCGCTCCAGCAGGCCCATGAAAGCCTCTCTGGGAAAGAAGAGCGCCGAGCCCTTTTCCAGCGACCTTGCTTCAGCGGGATAGGTCCCATCACCGAAAAAGGCGGCTTCGGCAAAGGTCTCGTTGGGATGGACGAAATGGAGCACCTTTTCCTTGCCGTCGGGCGAGACCTTGCAGAGCTTTATGCTCCCAGTCGCCAAAAGGAAAAAGCCGGTGGCGATATCTCCCTCATTGAAAAGGGACTCGCCTTTGACAAAGGTCCTTTTCACCGAGATTGCCGCGACCTCCGCCAGATATTCCTCATCCAGCCCGGAGAAGAGGAGTGATTTTTTCAGGGTGGTTATGATTTCCATTAGGGGACCTTTCCAGGTGTAAATTTAGTTTTTCTTAAGAGTCTTTTTCGAAGCGAAGATAGCATATATCTTCCCTCCCGGACAACAGAAGAGTAAAATTTATTTTGCCCCGGTTGTCCCTTACCCTTGGGCTGTTAAACTGTTAATGAAGGATTCATTTCCATGACCGACTCCCACGACATAGTGATCCTTGGCTCCGGTTCCACCGCGTTCGCCGCGGCGCTGAGGGCGCAGTCCCTTGGGGCGCGTGTAGCGATGATAGAAAAGAGCGCGCTTGGAGGGACCTGCATAAACTGGGGATGCATACCCAGCAAGACCCTGATTCATACTGCCCTGTTCCGCAGGGAGGCTCATCTGGGGAAACAGGTTGGGCTCGGCCTGAGTGATACAGGCATCGACTATTCCATGCTCACTCAATATAAGGAGAAGGTTGTGCAGCACCTGCGCCAGACCAGGTATCTGGACATCCTGCAGAATGTCCCCGGACTGACCCTGATCAAGGGGACCGGTCGTTTCCTCGATTCCCGAACCATAGTGGTCGAAGAACATCGCATCAGCTGTGAAAAGTTCCTTGTTGCCACCGGCGGTTTTCCCCGCATCATAGAAATCCCCGGACTGCACGAGACCGATTACCTCACCAGCCGCAACGCGCTACTTCTCAAAACAATCCCCCGTTCCCTCATAGTTATCGGCGGCGGGGTCATAGCCCTGGAAATGGGGCAGATGTATCAGCGGCTCGGCTGCCGTGTGACCGTACTGGAGCATGGCCCGCGAATATTGCCGGGAATCGAGATTGAGCCGGTCGAAGCGCTCAGCCAGGCTCTCATTGCTGAAGGGATGAGGATCGAGGTAAAAGCAGCGGTTTGTTCCATGCGCAAGAGCGGCGATCAGACCGTGCTGCAAGTGGAGACAGGGGGCAGACGGGAGGAATTGGCCGCTGAGAGAGTGCTCCTGGCGGTGGGGACTGCCCCTGCTTCCTCCGATATCGGCCTGGAAGAGGCGGGTGTGGAGATCGATGGAAAGGGCTTTGTAAGGGTTGACGAAATGATGCGTACAACCGCGCCCGGGATCTGGGCAGCCGGCGATGTTACTGGCGGGATGATGATAGCCACGGTAGGTGCGCGGGAGGGGATTGTCGCCGTAGACAACATGCTCAATCCCGAATGTGCCTGCCGGATGGATTACCTGTCGGCGCCCATGGCCATCTTTACCGACCCGGAGGTGGGGATGGTCGGACTAACAGAGGCTGCCGCAATCG
>JBGQDJ010000386.1:0-2263 GCA_041495805.1 Geobacteraceae bacterium | reverse complement strand
TCGGCGTACCTCCATTTTGCCAGGACTTTCCCAGAAGGACCGCAGGGAAGGCTGTTCTGACCATGCAACTGGTCTTTGATTTCCCGATCAATCCCAAATTCAGCTTCGACAATTTCGTGCTCTGCAACGGCAACGATACCGCATTCAGATTTGCCAGACTGTTGCTCACTGACGGCACGAAGAATATGCTCTACATCCATGGCCCGTCGGGCTCGGGCAAGACCCATCTGCTCCATGCTCTGGCGGGAGCGCTCTGTTCCCGTGAAGGGCGGACGACCCTACCCTGTATTTCTTTCAAGAAGATCAATGAAATTTATCAAGGGGATTATCCCGCCGAGACTGTCTCGAAGCTTGCCGAACGCTTCAGGGATGAGCCGGCGCTCTTGATTGACGACATCCATCTTCTCCCCGATAATCCCCATGTCAGAAGCGAGTTCTGGCAACTGTTCAACGATTTCCATGATGCCTCCGGAAAGATCGTCATTACCGGGCTCTATCCTCCCCGGGAGATTCCTCACCTGGACGACCATATCGTTTCCCGCCTGTTGTGGGGGCTGGTGGCAAAAGTGGATATCTCCGACGACGACTCCCTTCGCATGATCATGAAGAAGCTGGCGGCTGACCGGAATATCCTTCTCCCGGCTGACGTGATCGACTACCTCCTCATCCACACCCACCGCGAATTGCCGGCTCTCATCAAGCTCCTGGAGCAAATTCATCGACACTCACTGGCAACCGGACGGAAGATTTCTGTAAGGCTCGCCCGCGAAGCCCTGCGATCCTGATGAAGCGTCTCCAAGTGAACACACTTCATGAGAACCAACTGCCGCTCATATTCCAGAAAGCAAAAAACTGTTTGTTTTTCTTTGGCAAAAGCCTTAAGATTTTCCTTGTAGTCTGACAATTCCGAGGATCGTTTCTTACGGGCACAAAATTGAATATACTCCTCCACATATGCTGCGCGCCGTGCGCCATATACCCGGTGCAGGAACTGCGCGCAAGCGGCCTGCATGTTTCGGGATTTTTCTTCAATCCCAATATCCACCCCTACCAGGAATACCGGCGGCGGCTGGAGACGGTCAGAAAGTATGCGGAGCTTGTGGAGCTGCAGGTCATCTACCGGGACGAATACCGCCTGGAGGAATTTCTCGCCAACGTCGCGGCCACCCCCGCAGAGCGTTGCCTTTACTGCTACGCCTCCCGCCTGGAGGTCGCGGCTGCCGAAGCCGTCCGGCTCGGTTTTGACGCATTCACCACTTCGCTTCTCTACAGCAGGTACCAGAAACATGATGTAATCAGGGAGATAGGCGAACGGATCGGCGAGAAGTACGGCATCACCTTCCATTATGTCGATTTCCGGAAAGGCTGGCAGGAGGGAATTGTGGTCTCGAAGAGAATGGAGCTCTACCGCCAGCAGTACTGCGGCTGCATATACAGTGAGAAGGAACGGTATTATCCGCAGGTCAGGTAATGAGCAGAGGGATTATGGCCGGGTTGGGAAAATCGGTGATCATTGCCGGGATTATCATAATCGTCCTGGGCATCATTATTACTTTTGCCGGGAAAATCCCCTGGTTGGGGAGGCTTCCGGGCGATATCTATATCAAGCGCAATAATTTCACCTTCTATTTTCCGGTGGTTACCTGTATCATCCTGTCAATTATCATCTCTTTTGTTTTCTGGTTATTTAGAAAATGAAACCCTCAGATATATGCATTAATCACATATCAGTCGTTAGGCGATTGTAATCAGGGCTTTTTCTGCTACATTTATGTTAAGGGGTTAATTAATTGAAAGGAGGTCATTATGTTTGAACTTATCGAAAAGGCGGTGCTGACCGGACTGGGCGCTATTTCCCTTACCCAGAAAAAGGCCGAGGAGATTCTCACGGAGTTGAAAGAAAAATACAAGGTGAGCGAGGAAGAAGGGAAGGCATTCCTCGACAAAATCCAGGGTATGGCCAAGGAAGGGAGGGAGCGGATTGGTGAGATCGCCGAAACAGAAGTAAAAAAGGTTATCGAGAGGATCGGACTGGTCCCCCGCGATGAGTTCGACCGCTTGCAGAAACGTGTTGATGAATTGGAAAAACGCCTGCCGCCGGCCGAACCAGGAGAGCAATGCTGAATATTCTCCAGTTCAATCGCAATATCCGCAGTATCAGGCGCTACAGGGGCATTATCAGGGTCCTCTTTAAATACGGCTTCGATCATCTGTTGGAATATCTGAACCTGTCCCACCTTGTTGCGCGCAGCAAAAGGTTGTT
>JBGQDJ010000385.1:0-2376 GCA_041495805.1 Geobacteraceae bacterium | reverse complement strand
CCGGGGAACTATATGGAACAAGCCAACCAGATGGGGGAACTGGCAAGTTTCTGGGTTGTGGGACTCATCTCCGGCTATCTGTTTGACCGTCAGCGCTTGCTTTTGGAGAGCCTTGCCAGTGCCAACGAGGAAACCCTACTTGCCCTCGTCTCAGCTCTTGATATGCGCGAGAAGAACACAAGGTTGCATTCACAGCGGGTAAGGGATTACACGCTTCTCTTGGCCGACAGGCATGGAGTGCCTGAAAGGGAGCGAAGAATAATCGGTATTGGTGCTCTCCTGCACGATGTGGGGAAAATCGCGGTGCCCGATCATATTCTGCTGAAACCGGCGGAACTCACCGAGGAGGAATGGGCGGAGATGCGCAGACACCCAATGGAGGGGTATAAGCTTTTGAAACGGATCAGCTTTCTCGCAGATGCGGCGGATATCGTATTCGCACATCATGAGCATTATGATGGAAAGGGCTATCCACGGGGGCTGAAGGGTAATGGGATCCCTCTGGGCGCGCGCCTTTTCATGGTGGCCGATGTGTATGACGCCATTACCTCCGAAAGGCCCTACCGTTCGCCAGTGGGCTACGATGAAGCGGCCAAGGAGATCTTCAGTAAGAGCGGCAGTCATTTCGACCCGGCAGTGGTTGAAACTTTCCGCGCAATAGACCGCAAGGCATGGCTGGCAACTGGCGAACGGTATCAAGACTCGGAGGCGTATCCATCTTTGTCAAATTGACTCTTGCATTCGGTTTTATTATTGTTATTGACTGGCCAGTTTTACAAGCATTCCCCCACTTACCCTCGTTTTCCCACATCTGTAGACTTTTCTACACCGCATGAAGGATATTCCCCATGCAGTCAACCCTGTCAGCGTACTCCTTTTTAAAAAACTATAAATATTTGCTAGTTATGACCATGCCGGGCGTTGGCATATTTTTTGTACAGTGTCTGGATGATGCGAACCTAATGTTGGTAGCGCATCAAAATCCGGGTTATGAAAAATAAAACAATAAATACAATTCTGATTATTTTCGTCAGCGCGATGCTGGCAACGCTGGCCTTTTTCGTCAGGCTGGGCGCAACAGCCGACAAGGTAGCGGTACTCCAAACAGAGGGTATGATGTGCGGCGGTTGCGTTGCCGACATTGAAAAGGCACTCCAGGCTAAAGAGGGGATAGCTGCGATGGAGGTTGACGTTCCTGGCGGCCGGGTGATCGTCGGCTTTGATTCGAAGAAGATCAGACTCGACGAAATTGTGGCCACAATAGCTGGCTTAGGGTACCGGAATAAAGTATCGGAGGTGTTGAGCAAAGAAGAATTCAGGGCAAAGACCGGCGAAGAGCCGGGAAGCAAGATAAGGACCATAGGGTGTGCCGGCGGCTGCGGCACTAGTGAAGCAAAAGGAGAGTAAGATGAGGGAAATTATTACTTATGCAACAAAATTCGGAATTATCGTGGTAGCGGGTCTGTTGATTGGAGCGGGCGCCGTCTTTGCGCTTAATCCAAACTCAGGACCAGTTGCAGATTCCGTGGTGGTGCTCAAGAGTATGGGAGTAACCTGCGGGAGTTGCGCTGGCCGGATCGAAAAGGCTCTCAAGGAAAAGCCAGGCGTGGCCTCGGTGGAGGTGGACGTGGATAGCGGAGGGGTAGCTGTTGCATATGATGCTAAGATCGCAAAACCCGAGATTCTGGCCGAGACCGTTACGGCCCTGGGATACGAAAGCAGCATACTCCAGAACTTTTCGGCTGAACAATACAGGACAGTGACGGGAAGGAATGTCGCTTCAGTGTCTCCCGCAAAAAGCGGCGGCTGCGGTGGTGGCTGCTGCAATAAAAACAGAAACTAATTTTTCAAAAGGAGAGAAGAGATGAGAAAAGCAAAAAAGCGAGAAGAAATCAGAAACTCTTCCGAGAAGTCAAAGAAATCGATAATCAAATGGTCGGCATTAACTGTAGCAGCTCTGCTTTTAGGGGTCGGTGTGGCGTTTGCCTTCAACATTCCGGGACTGGTGAAAAGTGAAAAGGTAAAGCCGGTAGATGGAGCGATTATCATCCCTATTTCAAAGGTATCGGATGGCAGGGCCCACTTCTATCGCATTGATGATGGTGGCAAAGATATAGGTTTCTTTGTGATCAAGGGCACTGACGGTGCCCTTCACACCGCATTCGATGCCTGCGATGTCTGCTTCCACGAGAAGAAGGGGTACATTCAGGACGGTGACTTCATGATATGCAAGAACTGCAACAAGAAGTTCGCCGTTGTCCGGATTGGCCCCCATGCCATCGGCGGCTGCAACCCTTCGTATCTGCCACATCAGCAATCGGCCGGGAATGTCGTTATATCCGTCAATGACCTGAGAACCGGTGCGCGGTTCTTTTG
>JBGQDJ010000384.1:0-2377 GCA_041495805.1 Geobacteraceae bacterium | reverse complement strand
TTATTATTGCAGGCACCCCGACCGCCATACCTTTTAATCCAGATGCGAAACCATCAATATTCAGTTGATAATAAAAAGTTGCCCGATAAGGAATATGCACCAATCTTTTATAGTTTCTTAATACAACCGAAATAATCTCACGCTATACTCCGCTGCAATTGAATTGAAGTAATAGTGGAATCTAATTTCGGTTACTTTGCCGACCTCTCTGGAGGGACCGGAAAGCCCGCTACGGAAGAATCTTCGTAGCGGGCTTTTCTTTATTTACAACCTTGATTTATTTCGCCAAACCCATCGCGAGATGGGGACGGAAAGCCACGGGTCCCAAGCGGACAGCCGGGTTGCCTTTCAACGATGAAAGTCAATCCGGCTTTTTTTGTACGTACAACCTGAGTGATATAAACCATCAGTAGTGTCTCATCCGGGTTACCGAACGGGCACTAGATAAGGAATATTGAAAGTGATGACAAGCGATAATGCCCTTCCCATCATGAAACTTCTTTTGGAGTTGCGCAAACGGCTTATCGTCGTATTTATTGCCGTCATCATGGGTATGGGAGTTGCGTGGAATCTTTCGGCCGACATGTTGAAGTTCATTGAAAAGCCCCTCACCGGACAGACGTACCTGACGAATTTGAAAAAAACCGTATACGACGGTCTGGAGAAAAGGTATCCAGGCTTTTACCAGCACTACGGTCCCGTAAAAGAGACCGCAGCAGCGATCAAGGACCGGCAGCTCAATTACAGCGCCCCGTTGGAGCCGTTTTTCGTCCAGTGCAAGATCTCCCTTATTGCGGGATTGATCCTGGTTCTGCCGGTGATTTTCCACCAGGTCTGGTTGTTAGTGGCGCCGGGATTGAAGATAAGGGGAAAGCGACTGGTCATTCCGTTCGTAATGTCCGCCACCCTGGCTTTCTGTTTGGGGGCGACTTTTTTTCTCCTTGTCATATGGCCGGTTATAATCAACTTTTCCCTCTCCTACGAGTCCGCCGGGCTCCAGAGTTGGTTTAATCTGAGCGAATACGTAAATTTCTGCCTGCGTCTAATTCTCATCTTCGGCCTGATCTTCGAGCTACCGATAGGCACCCTGCTCCTCTCCCGATTAGGGCTGATAAACGGAAAGCTCCTGGCAAGAAACCGCAAATACGCCCTCCTGGTGAGCGCGATAATATCGGCCTTCCATGCCGATCTCCTCACCATGTTCGTGATCATGATTCCCCTTTACCTGATGTACGAAATAAGCGTCTGGACGGCATATGCTTTTGCAAAAGAGAGACAAGCCGAATCCCCTGCGCTCGATGACGCGGCGATCCTCGGCCACCCCATCCTGTAGTTGCAATGAAAAGCCTGCCTAACAAGGCAGGCTTCTTTAAGGAGATCGATATGTTTGGAGTTGGCATGCCGGAACTGTTCATTATCCTGGGCATTGCACTGGTGGTAATCGGCCCGCAGAAACTCCCCGAACTGGCCCGTTCCATCGGCAAGGGGTTTGGCGAATTGAAACGGGCAACTGAAGACCTGCAGCAGAACATCCAGGCAGAAGCCAAGGCCCATGAGGAAAAGGGGCTGCAGGAGTCGGCCAAGCAGGGAGCCGCTGTGGAATCCGCGCCTCAGAGCGATGCCGGAGCCGCCTAAGCCATCCGCCATCCTGCTCATCGGCATACCGGCCACTGGCAAGAGCACCTTCTGTCGGCAGCGGTTATTCGACAGCCACGTCCGGATTAACCTGGACCAGCTCAGGACCCGTCACCGGGAGAAGCTGCTGGTGGAAGCATGCCTGGCCGGAAGGCAACCGTTCGTGGTGGACAACACCAATGCCACCAGGGAAGTAAGGGCGCGATTCATCACCCCGGCCAGGGCCGCGGACTTTCGGGTGATCGGTTACTACTTCAGCTCAAAGCTTGCGGATGCCCTGGAACGAAACAGGCTGCGCCAAGGGAGCATGCGCATTCCGGACGGGGGTGTTATGGGAATTGCCGGAAAGTTGGAGATTCCATCTATAGGCGAAGGGTTCGACGAACTCTGGTATGTGTGCATGGATGGGAGCGGATGCTTTCTGGTTGAGGAATGGCGGGATTATCTATGACGGCCAGAGTGCGGAGCGTTGAATTTCAGTAATAGGAAATCTAGCAAGCAACAGAGGAGGGTATATGTTCGGATTCGGTTTGCCGGAGCTTATTGTAGTGATGGTGATAGTTCTGGTCATATTCGGTGCGGGGAAGCTCCCCGAGATAGGCGGGGCTTTTGGCAGGAGCATCAGGAATTTCAAGAATGCGACCCAGGGCAAGGATGAGATCTTTATCAGTCCTGGTAAAGGAGAGGAGACAAGAGGCAAGGTCTGATTTATCTATTGTCAGTTGGTTGTGAGTATCCATCA
>JBGQDJ010000383.1:0-2422 GCA_041495805.1 Geobacteraceae bacterium | reverse complement strand
GGCGGCTTCACTCAGGTCCACCGCCTCACGTGTATGGGCCCTGAACCTGTTCCAGACAATCCGGACATCGATGTCTGAACGATACTCTCGCGCCGCGTTGATTGTCTCGATAAGATCGGCCGTTGACCAGATCTCCGCCGCGCTTGCTCCCAGAGGGACAAGGCAGAGGGTGCTCATGACGATTATCGCCCGGGTCATCTCGGCAATGCGGGGCGGGGCGTCGATGATAAGGTAACGGTGGTCCGTAGAAAGTTCCCTCGCCCTTGTTATCAGCTCCCGGTAGTCATGGACCGTGGCCAGGGTGAGATTGGTTGGGGGGAGTTCGGACTTGCGCACCCCATACCAGGACGCGCTGGTCCCCTGTGGAAGATCGCAGTCAATGAGCGCCGTCGGCGCCTTTTCGGAAAAAACGGCTGCCAGGTTGGTGGCGATGGTTGAACGCCCCACTCCTCCCTTGACCTGTATGATACCGACAATCTGCGTCATTGGAATACTCCACACCTTATGGTCTTGTCTGCCGGGAGCGGCAAATACCCCAGCGCAACCATTACTTCTTCACGCTATAGAAGACCTCTTTTCCCCGGAAGACGGCCATTGTGTCCAGTTCATCCTCGATGCGAAGGAGTTGGTTGTATTTGCAGACACGGTCTGTCCGGCAGAGCGAGCCGGTCTTGATCTGCCCGGCATTGACCGCCACCGCCAGGTCGGCCAGGGTGGTGTCCTCGGTCTCTCCGGAACGGTGGGAGATAACGGTGGTGTAGCCGGCCCGCTTTGCCATCTCAATGGTGTCGAGGGTCTCGGTCAGGGTGCCGATCTGGTTCAGCTTGATCAGGATGGAGTTGGCGATCCCCTTATCAATCCCCTCCTTGAGGATCGCAGGGTTGGTGACGAATATGTCGTCGCCGACGATCTGGATACGTTTCCCAAGGCGGTCGGTCATCTTTTTCCACCCCTCCCAGTCATTCTCCGCCATGCCGTCTTCAATGGATATGATCGGGTAGTTGTTGACGAGGTTTTCATAGAAGTCGATCAGCTGATCGGCGCTCTTTTCAGGTTGCGCCTCGTTCTCCAGGCGATACTTGCCATCCTTGTAGAGTTCCGAGGCGGCGACATCGAGGGCGAGAAGCACGTCGTCGCCAGGTTTGTAGCCGGCGTTCTCAATAGCCTCCATGATCACCTGAAGCGCCTCTTCATTGGATTTGAGATTCGGCGCGAAACCCCCCTCGTCTCCTACGGAGGTATTATACCCTTTACCTTTGAGCACACCTTTCAGGGCGTGGAAGATTTCCGCGCCCATGCGCAGCGCCTCGCTGAAGCTCTTCGCCCCTGCCGGCATGATCATGAACTCCTGGATATCCACGTTGTTGTCCGCGTGAGCGCCACCGTTCAGGATATTCATCATGGGGAGCGGAAGTTCCTTGGCGTTGGCGCCACCTATATATTGGTAGAGCGGCAGCCCCGCCTCATCAGCCGCGGCCTTTGCCACAGCAATTGAGACGCCGAGAATTGCGTTTGCGCCGAGTTTGCTTTTGTATTCCGTGCCGTCCAGTTCGAGCATCTTCTTGTCGATGCCGATCTGGTCGCTCGCTTCCATGCCGATGATCTGTTCGGCGATCAGGTCATTGACATTAGCCATGGCCTTCAAGACCCCTTTGCCGAGATAACGTGACTTGTCGCAGTCCCTCAATTCCAGTGCTTCCCGCTCACCCGTTGAAGCTCCGGAAGGGACCGCGGCCCTTCCCATTGCGCCCGAATCGAGAAAAACCTCGACCTCCAAGGTAGGGTTCCCCCTTGAATCAAGGATTTCCCTGGCGTATACATCCGTAATCTGACTCATTTCTCCCTCCTTCTTTATGTGCCGCATGCGAATCCATAAATGCTATATGAACTGCATGCAAGAAAAACATGGTTTCATGACCTGAAACCATAAAAACATATCATAGTTTGACTAAAATGGAAGATATTTTATAAGATACCGAGTGGTGGAGAATGGTTTAAGTTGACACCTTTCAGCGATAGGGCTATATTAAAACTTTGTTTTTATACTGTTTTTTTATAAAGTCAAAATTCAGGCGAATTCGAAATAGCTCCTGCGCAGTGCTTTCCGTGCATACTGAGTGAGGCGTACATCAAGTGCGCTGAAACTGCAAAGTTGCAGCTCTACGCGAGGATGGACAATTACCTGATTTGCCTTTAGGATTTTCTGCGAGAATCATACAAAACATGCCCCCAGACAGCGGCGCTACTGAAAAGAGTTTCATAACCCCCCTTTCAAAGGCCGGAAACCGTTTCCTGGATACTCTTGAGGAGATGTTTTCCGGAGGCGGAAAAGAAAAGCGAAACCGCTTTATCCTTCTATTTCTCACCGCGTTTTTTTTGACATTCCTCATCGTTCCCAGCCAGCATTTCATGGCAGTCAGCT
>JBGQDJ010000382.1:0-2467 GCA_041495805.1 Geobacteraceae bacterium | reverse complement strand
GGGACGAAGAGGGGAAGGCGGTCCGTATGATCGGGATGAATCAGGACATTACGGAGCGGAAACATCTTGAGGAACAGCTCCGCCAGTCACAGAAGATGGAGGCGATCGGACAGCTGGCGGGCGGAATCGCCCATGACTTCAATAATATCCTGACGGCCATATACGGTTATTGCAGCGTTCTGCAGATGAAAGTGGGCAAGGATGAGCCAATCAGGCCGCAGATCGATCATATTTACGAGGCGGCGGAGAGGGCGGCGAATCTCACCAGGAGCCTTCTCGCCTTCAGTCGGAAGCAGCTCATGGCCCCCAAGCCGGTCAACCTCAACGATATTATCATGAATATCGGCAAATTGCTCACCAGGATCATCGGCGAAGATATTCATTTCAAGACGGTTTTAACCGGAAAGACTCTCAGGATTCTTGCCGACAGCGGCCAGATCGAGCAGGTGTTGATGAACCTTGCGGCCAACGCAAGGGATGCCATGCCGGACGGCGGTCTGTTGACAATCGAGACTGAAGTCCGTGAACTCGACGCGGACTTCGCCCATGCACATGGCTACGGCGCCCCTGGGAAATATGCCGTAATTTCCGTGTCGGACACCGGCCAAGGGATGGATACGGATACGGCAAAAAAGATCTTTGAGCCTTTTTTCACAACCAAGGAAGTGGGAAAGGGGACCGGTCTTGGCCTTGCAATTGTATACGGGGTAGTCAAGCAGCACAACGGCTTTATAAATGTCTACAGTGAACCGGGCAGCGGGACAACCTTCAGAATATATCTGCCCCAGGTAAGTGAAGAGATCAGCGACGCTGTTGTTGAAAATGTCCTCGATTTCCCTGCCATGGGGAGTGAAACCATTCTGGTGGCTGAAGATGACAGTTCAATCCTGGAACTTGCAGAGTCGGTCCTGGGGGAATTCGGCTATAAGGTGATTCCTGCCTGCGACGGGTTGGATGCAGTAGATAAATTCAAGGCAAACCTTGAAAAGGTCGATATAATCATCATGGATATGGTTATGCCGAAGATGAGCGGCAGGGAAGCATATGAAGAGATCAGAAAACATCGGCCCGAAGTCAAGGTCCTCTTTATCAGCGGCTACAGCCCGCACCTGCTCCATAACAGAGGCTTTATCGATAGCAGTGAAGATGTGCTTATCAAGCCTTTTCAACCATTGGATCTGATAAGGAAAGTGCGGGCGATGCTGGATAGTCCGCCAACGATGTAGACTGAAGACTGAAGGCAAAAGGTGTTAGAGACAGAATGACCTGATTCGAGCATTGCGAAGCGGTTTTAGACCTTCAGCCTTCAGCCTCAACACATGGATTACCAACAATGGAGAATTGCCGTGAATAATCTGAAAATTGTCAAATTAAATGCGGAACCGCCGAAAGAGAGTCGAGAGAAAATACCTGAAGCAGCGGCCTCAACCGGTGTCCTGAAAATAGCCGGGCCGAAGGGGGCAAAATCAAAGGATGTCAAGACCAAGAGCGTCAAGCCGAAGCCCGGCAAGGATAAAAACTCAGTGAAAAAGAAAATGGCTGCGGCGCAAAAACCCGACGAGCTTTTCGATCTCAGCGACAGCCAGTGGTACCTCAACCGGGAACTGACCTGGCTTGATTTCAACCGCCGCGTACTGCACGAGGCCGAAGACGAACGGACTCCGCTACTTGAGCGTCTCAAGTTCATCGCCATAGTCAGCAACAACCTGGACGAATTCTTCATGAAGCGCATCGGCGGCCTCAAGCAGCAGATCGGCGCGGGTGTGCGCGAACTGACCCTTGACGGGCGCACGCCGCGCCAGCAGGTGCAGGAGTGCCATGCCGCAATAAGAGAGATCAATGACCGCAAGATGGAGGCCTTCATCGAGGTGCGGAATCTTCTGGAACAGAAGGGGATCGTCATAGAGCAGTATGACTCCCTCACCGTAAAGGAGAAAAGCCAGCTCCGCGAACATTACTATAACAACATCTTTCCCCTTTTGACTCCACAATCCATAGACCCGGCCCACCCCTTCCCGTTCATATCCAATCTATCGTTGAATCTACTGGTGACCTTGCGTTATCCCAAATTCCGCGAGGTTTCCCTTGCCCGTGTCAAGGTGCCGGTAGGCTCGGGCACACCCCGTTTCATCCAGGTAGGGAAGGGGGACCACTTTATTCCCCTGGCGGACGTGATGACGAACAACCTCGACCTCCTCTTTCCGGGCATGGAGATCGTGTCATGCGAGATATTCAGGGTCACACGAAACGCCAACACCGAAAAGGACGAGGAAGAGGCGGACGACTTGATGGCCATGATCGAATCAGAGCTTAAGGAGCGGAAGTTCGCTCCCATCGTCCGTCTGGAAATCGGCCAGGGGATGGACCCGCTCCACCGCGGCAGGCTTGCGGCGGAATTGGAACTGGATGAGGAGAACGACGTTTTCGAAGTAACGGGGATGCTGGCCATGCGCGACCTGTTCGAGCT
>JBGQDJ010000381.1:0-2500 GCA_041495805.1 Geobacteraceae bacterium | reverse complement strand
TTTTATGTTTTCAAGGAGGGACCCGCGGCATTCGACAAACTGGGCCTTTCTTTCCTTGCCAAGTGGATGGGGATGAAAACCTCCGAAAATGGCGGAATAACCGTTAAAAACCAGCAGGGGGCCTTCCTGGTTAACAAAGAGGCGGGTGAGATCTTTATCGTCAATGGAGAGGCGATCAACAATTTCAAGGAACCGCGGGCTTCCATACAGGTGAAGGCGACGGTCCTCGGTCCGAAGGGCGAAGCGCTCATGCAGAAGACCGCTTATTGCGGCAATCCACTCTCCAAGGAACAGTTGGCCACACTGCCGATGGCTAAAATCGAAGAGGCGATGGCGAGCCCGTTTGGCGATTCACTTGCCAATCTGGGCGTGCAGCCGGGCAAGGGGATTCCATTTGTCATTGTGTTCAGCGGAGTGCCGAAGAATGCCGGCGAATTCAGCGTGGAGGTTGTCGGCTCAACACGGGCCAGTGAATAACATAACGGCGACTTTATAAAGCTCTATCTTCAGGGATCAACAGAGAAAAGGGGTATGGCAGCGAGCCATGCCCCTTTTATTTTATATTATCCGGCGGGCGAGTGCTATTTTTCCGCCACGTAGACTGTGGCTATCCCGCCGGTAAGGTCGTAATGCTTGGGGTTCTTGAAGCCGGCCGCGACCATCAGGGCCTTGAAATCCTCGCGGGATGGGAATTCCAGGACAGAATCGGGGAGATATTTGTAGGCGCTGAATTGTGAGAAGAGCCCGCCGATGACCGGCAGAACGCGGAGAAAATAGAAGTAGTAGAGCGACTTGAAGATCCGCGATCGGGGGGTGGAAAACTCCAGGATAACCACGCGTCCCCCCTGTTTCATCACACGCTGCATTTCTTTCAGCCCCTGTAGCCGGTCCACCACATTTCGTATGCCGAATGCGATGGTGACCGAATCGAAGCTTTCTTCCTCGAATGGGATCGCTTCGCAGGGGGCGACCTCCATGGTAATCCTTTCCGCATGGGGCGAGTTCCGGACCTTGAGCTTACCCAGTTCCACCATCTCTTTCGAGAAATCCATGCCGACGATTTTCACCGACTCGGGTGTCCGGGAAGCGATTTCCAGTGCCACATCGCCCGTGCCCGTGGCCACATCGAGTATGCGACCTCTATCCGAAAATTTTATCTGCCCGACCGCGAATCGACGCCACCGGCGGTCGATGCCAAGGCTCAGGAGCCTGTTCAGGAAATCGTAGCGGGGGGCGATGCTGTTGAACATCTCCTGAATCCGCTCGCCTTTTTCGGAAAGCCTGTACATTTTTTCTACCCTTTTCATGTTGGAAATGCTAATACATTATCAATCCCGGCCGGAAGACGGCGCGTTCAGTCTTGTAACATAAACCTTGCCCGCATGCCAGTATAAATTGACAACAGTCACTCAAACCCGAGTTGAAAAGAGGTTCTCCAGTTGTTTCCCTATGTTCGCCCACAGGACATTGCCGACATCCTCATCATGAGTTTCCTGGTCTACCAGCTCTACAGCTGGTTCAAGAACACCAGGGCGCTGCATGTCGTCATGGGTCTGGGGTTTCTGGTGCTCTTGTATGTCGCAACCAAGAACTTCGGCCTGTTCATGACCAGTTGGGTCCTCCAGGAACTGGGGACCGGGCTCTTCGTCCTTTTGATAGTAATATTCCAGTCGGAGATCCGGCAGGCGCTCTATCGCTTCAGTCTCCTGAGAAACCTTTTCGGTCGCCAGGGGAGCAGTTCGCAGCTGGACCTGATGGATCTCTCCAGCACCATCTTTGCCCTGGCCCAGGAGCGGACCGGGGCTATCATAGTTTTCCAGCGCAAAGAACTCCTGGATGAATACCTGCTGCACGGGATTCCGATCGACAGCATTGTCAGCACCCAACTCATAGGGACGGTTTTCCGGGATGGCACCCCGCTGCACGATGGGGCAATAGTCATAAGGGACAACAGGGTTACCGAGGCGTCCTGTCATCTTCCCCTCTCCAACAATGCCGACCTGCCAAGTTATTACGGGACAAGACACCGTGCCGCTCTCGGTTTGACAGAGCGTTCCGACGCAGCGGTGGTCGTCGTCTCCGAAGAGCGGGGAGAGGTATCACTGGCCCTCTCCGGAAAACTGGACAGGATCGACACTCCGGAGTTGCTCAGCGGCAGGCTCAATACCCTGCTGGCCCCTCCCGCGCCCGAGGTTACCGGGATTTCACTGCATCGATGGCTCTTCAGCAACCTCTGGCCAAAACTGATCATTCTCTTCCTGGTCTGCATCTGCTGGCTGATTATAACCGCAAAGCAGGGGGGGATTGTAACGGTGACCGCTCCCCTCAAGTTTCACAATCTTCCCGAAGGACTTGCCCTGGTGAAGGCAACGCCGGAAGATGTGGAAGTCCAGTTGAAGGCCGTATCCGGCCTGACCCCGTCTCCGAAAGAGCTGGATATCATGGCGGACTTGAACCTGGCTAAAACCAGGGAGGGTGTCAATCAGCTCTCCATAAAGAG
>JBGQDJ010000380.1:0-2522 GCA_041495805.1 Geobacteraceae bacterium | reverse complement strand
TTTCATCCCTCATGAGGGGAGAGAATATCCGCTCGCGGCGGAGCGCACCCTCTTCGATCTCCGCAATGATGAAGTCCTCTTCCAGGATCTTTCCCCGCGCGGTCATCTCACCATTGGGGCCGACCGCTTCCGACCCGCCCCAGAAGTTCACCCCGTCTTCATAACCGACCCGGTTGCAGTAAAGGACCCGGCAGTTGAGGAACATGGCGGTGGTGGCGTTCAGTTTCTGCCAGGCGGTGGTGGAACCGAGGTTTTCCTCGTCCATGATCCCACGGCCGGGGCTGCTGGAGAGGCAGATAATGGTGGTAGCGCCGTCCATGGCAAGAACATATGAGGCCGACAGGTGCCACATATCCTCGCAGATCAGAATCCCCATCCTGCCGAACCGGGTGTCGAATGAGCGGAGCCTCAGGCCTCGGGCAAGGTAGCGCTGTTCATCGAAGAGGCCGTAAGTGGGGAGATAGACCTTGCGGTGGCGATGCCTAATCTCCCCTTCTTCCAGGTAGAGAGCTGAATTGTAAAAACGGTAGTCCGCTGTGACCTCCACAAAACCGACGGCGATGGAGATATGACGGGAGAGTGCCAAGAGTCTCTTGATCTCAGTGGAGTCAATGGAGAGTGCCACCTCCGGCACCAGGTCCTTGAGAAAATAACCGGTCAGAGCCAGTTCCGGAAAGATCACCACCCCTGCCCGTTCTTTTATCCCCTTTTCCACGGCAGCTTCAATCATGTCGAGATTGTCGGCAAGGCAACCCAGTTTTGGCTTGATCTGTGCCAAGGCAACGGTAAAGTCCATGATTCACTCCAGATAAATTTGAGCAACGTTAACACAGGAGAAGGCTGATTGCAATTTATGAGAACTCTTTTACCATTTTCCACCTCTGTTTTCCATTAAAATCGGGGTTCGTAACTCCGGGATGGAAAGGAGCGGAGGGGTTACTTTATGCTTGACACCTGTTGCGCTCCGATGCAGTATTGCGAAAAGAAAAAAGAAGGTTCGGATGGCCTTATCAGAGTTTGAAAAACAGCGTGTTACAAAAATATTTTCCGCCTATTGCGAAATGAAAGTCCCGCACCATGTAAGCGATCAGTTCAGGGTCGAATTCGAGCTGAGAGGGAGCGAGGTCAAGCTTTTCGAATCAAGGCCATATTGGCGGGACAAGAGCAAATGGATTTCCCATAAAGTCGCCAGATTCAAGAAAGATGATACACTGAACGTCTGGCAGCTTTATTTCGCCGACAGGAATGGGCGATGGCATATCTTTGAACCCTTCCCTTCAGAAACGGACATAGAAAAACTGCTCTACGAGGTGGAAAAGGATACTACCGGTATTTTCTGGGGATAAATCTTCCTTTGGAGAGAAAATCCGAGGCTGACCAGCCTGGTGAATCGTCGCGGTTCCCACCTTCCGGAACTCCCGCATGCCTGCGGCAAGTAAAAACATATTTCAAAAGATTATAAGCCCGTAATATTCGAGAAAACTTACCACTCTTTACAATTGGATTATTTTGCTTTATAGTACCGAATTGTTTAAATTTTAGTTTCTTTTTTTGGAGGGGTTCATTGCTGTTTTTCGTTGACAAGCTGGGCGCAAAAACTCTCGCTGTTCTCCAGGAAATGGGGAAGATGCTGAATTTCCTTGTTTACGCCCTGTACAAGATCGTCACTACCCCCGGCAAACCCATCCATATCTTTAAGCAGATCCATTTCATAGGCGCCAAATCCTTTTTTGTGATTTTTCTTACCGCTGCTTTCACCGGCATGGTGCTCGGACTCCAGGGTTATTATACCCTTTCCAAGTTCGGCTCTGAAGGGATGCTGGGCGCAGCCGTGGCGCTCTCCCTGATCCGCGAACTCGGGCCGGTCCTTTCAGCGCTGATGGTCACCGGCCGCGCAGGGAGCGCCATAACCGCCGAAATCGGCATCATGAATATAACCGAGCAGATCGACGCGCTCCGCACCATGGCGCTTGAACCGTACAAATATCTCGTGGCGCCCAAGATCATCGGCGCGCTCATCGCAGTCCCGCTATTGTGCGCCATTTTCGATGTCGTCGGGATCTACGGCGGTTATCTGGTCGGGGTAAAACTGCTGGGAGTGAATCCCGGGGCCTATTTCCACGAAATGGAAAACAGCATTGTCTGGAAGGATGTCTATTCGGGGTTTTTCAAATCTTTATCTTTCGGCCTGATAATCTCCTGGGTAAGCTGTTACAAAGGTTATTATGCAAGTCACGGCGCTGAAGGGGTTTCCCGGGCCACCACCGCGGCGGTTGTAATGTCGTCGGTGATGATACTGATCTGGGATTACTTCCTGACTTCGGTGATGTTGTAAAATCAGCGTATAGCGTATAGCGGATAGCGAATATTAACCTTCTAACCGCTATCCGCTAATCGCTAATTTCTTGTTTTTGAGAGGTTGTTGTGAAAACCGTGATTGGGTCGGCCATCAATGTGCTGCGTTTGACAACAGGACTGCAGCCTCCTGTGCGAAAGACAGAGACCGGGCCATCAATGATCAA
>JBGQDJ010000379.1:0-2628 GCA_041495805.1 Geobacteraceae bacterium | reverse complement strand
TGTATGATTGGAGCGTTCTGGTTGTGAAAAATAAAAAAATGCCGGAAATCGTAGCGTCACCGCACGCGCTTTTGGCCCTGGTCGGGCGTCTCATCCGTGAACCCCTGCTGGCTGTAGATCTGGAAGCGGACTCCCTGCACCACTACCAGGAAAAAGTTTGTCTGATCCAGATCTCAACCCCGTCTGAATCGGTGCTTATCGACCCGCTTGCCTTGCCGGATCTGTCGCCGCTTGCGCCCGTCATGGCCGATCCCGCCATTCGCAAGATCTTTCATGGCGCCGATTACGATATCCGGTCGCTCCATCGGGATTTCAGTATCGAGGTGAACAACCTTTTCGACACGATGATTGCCTGCCAATTCCTCGGCGAAAAGGAAGTAGGATTGGCCGCCGTACTTTTGAAACGCTTCGGGGAGGAGCTGGATAAAAGGTACCAAAAGGCCGACTGGAGCAAAAGGCCGCTTTCCACCGACATGATTGAATACGCCGTAAGGGATACATCGCTTCTGATCGAGCTTTACGGGCAATTGGCGGAAGAGTTGCGGGAAAAAGGGCGATTGGCCTGGGTGGTGGAGGAATCGCAGTTGTTGAGCGGAGTCCGCGCCGGATCGCGTGAGGCCGATACATTGCTCTTGCGTTTCAAGGGGGCTGCCAGGATGGAACCGCGCACCCTTGCGGTGCTGGAGGAGTTGCTTCGTTTCCGGGATAGCCTGGCCAGGGAGCACGATCTTCCTCCCTTCAAGATCCTGGGGAGCGATACGCTGCGGCAGTTAGTGGAAAATAAACCGCAGCGGCAATCAGACCTGGATGGTATCAGCGGACTTTCGCCGAAATTATGCAAGAGATACGGCAGGGGGATACTTGAAGCGACTGCCAGAGCGATGGCCTTGCCGGCCGATAGATTGCCATCATATCCGCGTCCGCAACAATTTGTCAAGGATCGGCGAAAAGATGAGATGATGAAGAGCCTGAAGCAGTGGCGGGAGGCCAAGGCGGGGGAGTTGGGGATCGAAGCGGGAATACTGGTCAACAACTGCATGCTGGAGGCTGTAGCTGATGCCGCTTGCCGCAAGGAAGGGGGAACTCCGGCAATGCCCGCCATGAAACAGTGGCAGAAGGAGGCATTCGGGGAAGCGTTGCTGCGGTTCGTGAATAATTGAGGAACGAGGAGGGCGTTACATGAAACCATTCGATTCTACAAGAAAACGGCGAGAAGCACTGGCAACCCTGTTGACCGATCCCAGCGAAGAGGTTCAAACCGCGGCTGCAGAGGCCCTGGAGCGCCTGGAAGGAATCGGCAGCCTGTCCGAACTCCTTGAAGCACTCAAAAGGGGGGATCGTGGAACCAAAATCAAGGTTTTATACGCCCTTTGCAAGATCGGCGGAGAAGAGGTGCTCCCTCCTCTTCTCTACTGCGCCGCCCGGCCGGAAGAGGACATAAAATCGGTTGCAGTGGAGATCCTCGGGGCACTGGCCGACCCCCGCGCGCTCCCCGTCCTGGTGGAGCGCCTGAAGGACGCTAGCCCCGCGATCAGGGCCAAGGCAATCGCAGCGCTGGGAAACTTCAAAAACCCTGCGCTTGTTAAAGAACTCCTTCCCTTTCTCGATATGGGCGACGGGCTTCTCGATGCCGAAGCTGTTACCGCCCTGGCGAGGATCGGGGACGGGTCTCTGGAGGCAAAGTTTCTTGACCTGCTCCGCTCTCCCCATCCGCAGACCCGGGAAGCTGCCGCGCTGGCCCTTGGGGTGCTGCGAATCACGTGACGAAGTAACTTGCGATATCGACGTTTTTCAGGAGCGGATCAACAGTAGCGACGATGGATGTCAGCAGGGACCCATCCTGAGCAACGAGGCTCATCAGGCGCGGTTTCTCCAGCACTGTGCCCTGCGCGTCTATGATTACCTTGATGGTGGGTGTCCTGCTCTTCAGCGGGTGGGGTCTCACAACCAGGGCTATCTCATTTGTATCGAGCCTCACAAGGGTGCCGACCGGATATTGCCCCATCATTTCCTCAAATTTTTCCACCAGTTCACCATTCAACGCCGTTCCCTCAAGACGGTGCATCGTATCGAGAGCGGCCTTCGGCAAAATAGGCATGCTGTAGGTGCGTACGGTAGTGATGGCATCATAACAGTCGGCGACGGACACTATATCGGTAATATTGTCGAAAGACATCTCTCTCGCCCATTCCGGGTAACCCGTGCGGTTGTATTTTATGTGATGCCCGAGTACCGCTTCTGCCACCCGGGTATCAATATCCTTCATTTTGTTGATTATTTCCGCCCCTTTTTCAGCGTGTTTCTTCATAAGTTCGTATTCTTCCGGGGAAAGCTTTCCCGGTTTGTTGAGGATCTTCTTGTCGATCCCGGTCTTGCCGATGTCATGGAGGAGTCCGGCGGTGTTCGTGTCCCGCAAGGCTTCCTTGCTCATCCCCAGATAAGCCCCGAGCGCAAGGGAGAGGATACCTACGTTAACGGAATGGTTGAAGGTGTAATTGTCGTAATCCTTGATCATGGCGAGCCCGAGGAGCATGGTATGGTCTTTCATTGTCATTGAAACCATATTTCCCACGACGGCGTTGATCCGTTCACTGGAAGGTATCCTGCCGTTCTCTACCTCCTGCATCG
>JBGQDJ010000378.1:0-2662 GCA_041495805.1 Geobacteraceae bacterium | reverse complement strand
TTTTCCGATTGAATATTATACCTGTCGAACTGCCTCCGCTCCGTGAGCGGAAAGGGGATCTCCCCGTGCTGATCAGACATTTCCTGAAGAAATTCTCCGCGGAAATCGGCAAAGACATCCGCGGCATCGCCCCCGATGCCTATGCATTGCTGGAAGAGTATGATTTCCCGGGAAATGTCCGCGAACTGGAAAATATCATTGAAAGGGCGGTCGTGCTTGCTGAAGGCGATATTATCCGCAAGGAAGGCCTGGAACTGCAGCCTCTGCAGGAGGAACTCCTGGCGAAAGCATCGTTCGTACCCCAGAGTCTTAACGAACTGAAAGAGACCAAACGGCAGATCCGGGAACGCGCCATAGAGCCGATAGAAAAGGCCTTTGTGATGAACGCGCTGAAACGGAACAACTGGAATGTCACCAGGGCTGCCGAAGAAACCGGAATGTTGCGTCCCAATTTTCAGGCGCTGCTGAAAAAGTTGAAGATTTCCATAAAGGACCAGCCTATCAACTGAAGTTTCGGGTTTCGGCCGTTTCCCTGCCGGGCCGCGGCATACCGTGCCCCTACGGACTTTCTTTTCCTCCTCCCCGTCATCCCTGCTCCGCGCCAATGAGCTACTACCAGAAGGTTTCTGATCCATGTATCCCGGTCTCGCCGATTTCTTGCGCCATGTCGGGGTTTATCGGCAAATTAATGGTGAAGGTCGTGCCGACCCCCACGGAGCTCTCAACTTCTATAGTCCCCCCATGGCTGTTAATGATCCCGTATGAAACCGACAGCCCCAGGCCTGTTCCGCTCGTATCCTTGGTGGTGAAGAAAGGGTCGAATATGCGCGACAGATTCTCTTCGGGGATCCCGCAGCCGGTATCGGCTATCTTTGCCACCACGCCGTTCATATCGGTGGCCCTTGCAGATGTGAGCGTGAGAGTACCGCCGGTCGCCATGGCATGGCCGGCGTTGAGGAGCATATTGATGATTACCTGCTCAAGCTGGTGGGGGTCTGCCAGAATTACCGGTATATCCGGGCAATAATCCCGGACTATGGTGATATTCTGGAACAGGGCCTGATTCCTGACGAGCGCCAGCGACGCGTCCAGAATATCGTTAAGGGATGTCCATGTTTTCTGCGGGACCGATTCCCTGGCGAAGTCCAGAAGCCCCTTGACGATGGTTGCGCATCGTTCCGTTTCCTGGATGACCGTGTCAAGGTCGTTTTTGAGGGCCGGGTCCAGCTTGCTGTCGTTTCTGATGAGTGTTGAGAATACCAGGATGCCGGTGAGGGGGTTATTGATTTCATGGGCGATGCCGGCCACCAGTTCGCCGAGGGAGGCGAGTTTTTCGGAGCGGACGAGCTGGGCCTGCGTCCGTTCCAGTTCCTGGGTCCTTTCCACAACTTTCTTCTCGAGGGTTCTACCCCACTCTTCAAGCTGGTCATGGGACTTCTTCAATCCCAGCGTCATTTCATTCATAACCCGGGCAACTGTTCCCATTTCGTCGTGTGATTCTATATGCACAGTGGCATTGAGTTTGCCGCTCCCGACTTCCCTGGCATGCTGCAAAAGCTGCTGCAGCGGGATGTTTACAATTCTCTGCATGCAGAGAGTAATCCCTCCCCAGACCAGGATCAGCAGAAAAAACGTCATTGTGATGAACCTGTTGCGATAGGAGGCGAGTTGTATCTGCATTTTTTCCAGCGAGACGGTTACGTCCAGGACCCCCAGTACCCGAATATCGTCAGGGTGGTAATGACATTTGGAGGTATAGCAGCTCTCTTCATTATAGATGGCTTTAGCGAGACCCATAAGCGGCTTGCCGCTTTTATCGTTATAAATCCGGCTTCTGCTCATGTTGGCGCTCTTGAGCGGCTGTTTCGGGCCGGGATTTATCAGATTGCGGGCATCGGCGTCTTTATCGAGCGGAAAACCGATTTCGTTTTCATTGGTGGAAAAGATGATGCGGCCGCTCTTGCTGATCAGCCTGATTTGATTTATCCCCTCCTGGGTACCCACTTCCCGGATCATTTCAAAAACGCGGGGGAGGTCGTTGATCAGCATCTGGTAATGGGTAGTTTTGATAATGGTTTCGCTCAGCTTGTCGGTATGCGTGGCTGCCTCTTTAAGAAAGAGTTGGCGCAGCTCATTGAGGTTCACATAGGCGAAGAGCGCCATAAAAGCCACCAGTATCAGGCTCGTCAAAATGGTCAGTTTGGTGATCAGGCTGAGGCGCATACCTTACCCCGGAGTTGCATCCGTAAGCAGTAGATAGTATAATATTAACTTACATAGCTTAATTTAAGAAATACCAATAGTCAAGAATTTCGGTCAATTCCAGGTATTGCCTTGACCAAGCAAAACTTGACTGGAAATTTTGGCTATATGCGACTATGATAATTTGCCATAGGTTGGCGAGAATTAGCAAGGGGATACCGCGAGGGCTCAGGCCGCTCCAGGTAAGCGTGAATGAATCGAATGGAAAATAAATCAGAAAAGGCATATTTTCACTTCAATATCCAGATATGTCTGCGCATATGGGAACGGCTGCGGTTGTCCGAAACCCTGACGGAGAAGCCGGCTGCCGGCCCCGTCCCGGAGATCGTCCTGAACCGCAGGATAGCCGACCGCCTCAACCGGCTGCCGGAAAGGAGCGGCCGGCCGGTGCCGGCTGGAC
>JBGQDJ010000377.1:0-2732 GCA_041495805.1 Geobacteraceae bacterium | reverse complement strand
CCAGCAGTGCCTGATACGCCTCGGCTTCTTCCACGGCGTTCAGGTCTTCCCTCTGGATGTTTTCGATGAGGGCAAGTTCCACGGCGGTATCGTCCGAGACATCCTGGATGACCACCGGCACTTCGCGCAAGCCCGCCCTTTGGGCAGCACGCCAGCGCCTTTCGCCGGCTATCAGCTCGTAGTGATCGCCCTTGTTCCGCACCACCAGCGGCTGGATGATCCCCTTCGCCCTGATGGATGCAGCCAGCTCATCGAGTTTTTCATTGGAAAAGGTCTTGCGCGGCTGGCTCTTGCTCGGTTTTATATCCTCGATGGGACAGGAAAAATAATTCCCCCGTTCCTCCTCGACAACCGTGAGGAGGGCGCCTATCCCCTTGCCCAGTCCGGTCTTCTTAGCCATCTTTACCCTCGCGCTGAATGATTTCCCTGGCCAATTCCAGATAAGCGGCAGCTCCCCGTGAAGTTATATCATAAAAGATAATCGGCTTGCCGTGGCTCGGCGCCTCGGAAAGCCTTACATTGCGGGGTATTACCGTTGCCAGCGTGTCATTTGGAAAGTGCGACCGGATCTCCTCGCTCACCTGTCGGGAGAGGTTGTTCCTTGCATCGAACATGGTGAGGAGTATCCCCTCGATCTTCAGCAAGGGATTCAACCCCTTCTGGATCAGCCGGATGGTGTTGAGTATGTGGGAGAGACCCTCCATGGCGTAGAATTCGCACTGCAAGGGGATCAGCACGGCGTCCGCGGCGGTCATGGCGTTAACGGTAAGAAGGCCCAGCGATGGCGGGCAATCGATCAGGATGTAATCATAGGAAGCGGACAGGCCTGCCAGCGCCTCTTTGAGCTTGAGTTCCCTGCCTACTATCGCGACCAGTTCCAGTTCCGCGCCGGCCAGCTCGGAGTTGGACGCAATGATGTCAAGGTGTGGGAGTCCGGTGCGGGCGACGATACCGGCAGGGTCAATCCCGTTGATCAGTACGTCGTAAACCGTCTCGCGAAGCCTCCCCTTATCGACACCGACACCACTCCCCGCATTCCCCTGGGGGTCCATATCGACGATGAGGGTCCTTTTCTCAGCGGCGCCCAATGATGCGGCGAGGTTGACCGTGGTGGTGGTCTTGCCGACACCACCCTTTTGATTGGCTATGCAGATTATTTTGGCCATACCACTCTATGTCCGGCGTTTTTTGGCTTTGCTACCAGGAGGGGCGATATCCAAGGATTCGGAAGTTAAGAAAAATATCACATAACATTGATTTTGGGAAGATATTAATTTCTGTGTCTACAACCTGATATTTTACCTGTTTAATCTTGCTTAATGGATCTCTCCAGGTATAATTAGCAAATTACGACGCATAGTTGGAGGCTTTAATGAGCTGGTTCGGCAATATGAAGATCAATACCAAGTTCAACCTCATCATGTCCCTCGTCCTGATAGCCCTCTTTCTGGTCTCCGCCACTTGGGCCTTTAAACGACAGCAGTCACTCATTACCAAGATAGCCGTGGACAATGCACGGATTATCGCCAAGCAGATCATCGAGACCAGGGATTACATGTCAAGCGTCGTGCATGGCGAGCCGGACCGGAATTACAACCTGGTCCCCCAGGTTGTGGCCACCCAGGTTGCGAACAGGATTACCCAGGGGAGCAAGTATTACGTCCGCCAGGTTTCACTCCGTTACAGAAACCCGGGAAATCGACCCGACAAGTTCGAAACTGTAATGCTCGTAAAGTTTTCAGGAAGGCCCGTTCAAGAATTCTACTCGGTGATCGCTCACAAAGGGAACAAGGTATTTCGCTACATGCTGCCCATGGTGGCGGAGAAGTCCTGCCTGGAATGCCATGGGGAATATGACAAGGCGCCCGCCTTTGTCCGAGCCCGTTTCCCACGCGGCCATTTTTCATACAACTACAGCCTAGGCGAAGTCATCGGCGCAGTCTCGGTCTCCATCCCGATGGTAGATCTCTATCACGAAATCGGCGTCAATCTTGAATACGACATCATGAATCGATGCATCATCATTTTCCTGATCATATCGATCATGGTGATACTCATCCGGAAAATCATCATCAATCCCGTAAAGTTGATATCGTCCACCATAGTCGATGTAACCAGGACCGGAAATTTTGCCGAGCGGCTGCCGCAGTCAAGCAACGATGAAATCGGCCAGCTGATGGGCGCATTCAACGACCTTATGGAAGAGATGGGACGCAAGACCCAGCAAAGCAGGGAATCGGAGGAGCGCTACCGGAAATTCATCGAAATTGCCAGATCGGCGGTGGTGACATTCATGGAGGACGGCAAGATCGTCATCTCCAACCAGAAAGCAGAGGAGCTGTTCGGCCTCTCCAGACAGGCCCTCCTGGGAGACGACATCTTCAGGTTCTTTGATGACGGCGAAGAGCTTCGGGCTTCAATAGCGGCCCATGGCCGGGAGGGGAAAGATGTCGGCGCCAGGGAGGTTACCCGCCACAACATCAGGTGCTTCCGGGGAGAGTCAATAGAGGTGGATATTGCCATATCCGTCTCCTGGACGGACCATTTGCCCATGTACACGGTGATCCTGCGCAGGACCGGCGACGTATAAACCCCAGCCTAATTTCGGGCAATATGAAAGGGATGGTTTCCAGGGTAGTCACGAAAAACCAAACCCGTTTATCCACGAAGTTCACGCTTGCGCGCCAAAGCGCTTCAGCGCGCAGGCACGAAGGGGCACGAAGGAAAACCTT
>JBGQDJ010000376.1:0-2809 GCA_041495805.1 Geobacteraceae bacterium | reverse complement strand
TCACCTCGTTGGCGTTCATGTTGCTGGAGGTGCCCGAGCCGGTCTGAAAGACGTCGATCGGGAACTCGCCGTCGAACTTGCCGGCCGCCACCTCGCGGCAGGCGGTCATCAGGGCCTCGACCTGCTTGTCGGTCAGCGGGTTCTTGCCGCTCTTGGTGAGCTTGCCGAGATCGCGGTTGGCGATGGCGGCGGCCAGCTTTACCAGCCCCAGCGCGTGGATCAGCGGCCGGGGCAGCGGCCAGCCGGAGATGGGAAAGTTCTCCACCGCGCGCTGCGTCTGCGCGCCGTAATAGGCTTTCGCGGGGACTTTGACGTCCCCCATGGAATCGTGCTCGACGCGGAATTCGGCCATGAATGTTCCGCCAAATGCCAAGAGGGAGACGAACGAACGCCGGCGTTATCATCTCCACGAAACCCAGCTTTCAGATGCGCTATACAAGGCCGTCCGCCTGGCGAAAATTCCCAAGAGGGTCACGGCGCACACCTTTCGCCATTCCTATGCGACTCACCTCTTGCAGGCCGGCTACGACGTCCGCGTCATTCAAAAGCTCCTGGGGCATGCATTCCTGAAGACGACTATGATCTACTTGCATTGCGTGCCGGTCAGGACGATCAAAGAGCCGAAGAGCCCGCTCGATTTGTAATGCAATAGAAATCCCCCGCGATTTCCAATGCAAATATAAAGCAGGCAAAATCTGCGTTCAACTGACTAAATCGGTCTTTTATTCGTTCCCCTTCAAACCAGCGGTTAAGCATCCTGCATCCCCCGGAAAGGCTTTACTCACTGATCTAATCACCTCACAAGACCAGCCCAACACTCCTTCCTGTCATAAGGGACTCGGAAAATACCAATATCCCATATTGCATCCCGTCTTCGGGCCATCTTTCGCTGTGCTTCAATCGCAAAATCCTCGACGTAGCCTTGGCTACGCCTGCGGTTATGCTCAATCAGCACGACAAAATCTGACCCAAATCCGGTCGCAATATTTGGTATATCGGTATTTACCGAGTCCCTAAGAACAATTGTAATGGTTAAGTCGCGGAACCCGTCAGACGCATTGACAAAATCCGCTCCATGGACTATAAGTAAATGCCTTGCGGAGATAGCGTGGAACAGGTGGACGACAGGGAATTGCGGGCCATAATCCTCGACCGGATCGGGGCAAAGGGGCGAATCACCTTTGCAGAGTTCATGCGGGCCTGCCTCTATGAGCCGGGTCTCGGCTACTATACCTCGCCGGGTCGCAAGGTGGGGGCCGAGGGGGACTTCTACACCAGCATCAATGTCCACCAGGTTTTCGGCAGGCTGATCGCCCGGGAGATAATCCGGATGTGGGAGACCATGGACTCCCCCCTGCGCTTCGACATCGTCGAGGTGGGGGGAGGCAACGGCCGCCTGGCCCTGGATATCCTGGAGACCATTGCCGAACTGAAACCGCCCCTTTATGAGTTCCTGACCTACCGGCTTATCGAGGCGGAACCCTCATTGCGGGATGTTCAGGCGGCCATGCTTGCCGGTCATGAAAAAAAGGTGAGATGGAGTACCCCTGAAGAGCTGGAGGCAGGACGGTTTTCATTCAGCGGATGCCTTCTTTCCAATGAGCTGATCGACTCCTTTCCCGTCCACCTGGTGGAGATGACGGCCGACGGGCTCCGGGAGGTGTATGTAACCGCCGGTGGCGGAGAATTCGCCGAGTTCACGGACTTACCCTCGACACCGGAGCTGGAAGAGCACCTGGCACGCCTGGGGATCGTCCTTTGCACGGGACAGCGGGCCGAGATAAACCTGGAAGCCTCCCGCTGGCTGGCTCACGTTGCCCATGCAGTGGAGCGGGGGTTTGTCATGACCATCGATTACGGCTTCCCGGCCGCCGAATTATACGCCCCGTTCCGGAAAAACGGAACGCTCCTCTGCTATTACCGGCACAGGGTGGAAGAGGCCCCATATATCCGGGTGGGGATGCAGGACATAACCACCCACGTCGATTTCACCAACCTCATTGTTCGAGGGGATGAACTTGGCCTGGAAAAGGTCTGGTTTGGCGAACAGTACCGCTTCCTCATGGGGGCCGGGCTGATGGAAGAGATGTTGGCCCTTGAAGCCGGCGCCGCCTCCGAGGAGGAAAGGCGCAAAAGCCGCCTTATCCTGAAAAAGCTCATCCTCCCCGACGGGGGGATGGGCGACACCTTCAAGGTGCTGATCCAGGCAAAGGGGGTGAAGAGCCCCAGGCTCCTCTGCATGGGAGAGTGGACAAAGCCCCTTTGACAGGCTGATACCGGGTGCTAAACTTTCAATATGGAAGAATAATCAGGCGAAGAGTTGAAGCCCGGTGAATTAAAAGGGATCTCTCCACGCTTCAGATGAAAGGATATTGTAATTTGCTTTCCGATTTGAAGTCACTGGTGTTTGATCTGGACGGCACTCTCTATGTCAACAAGGACCTGGGACGTGAGATCCATTTCTGCGGTTGCCGCTACATTGGCGATCTCAAGGGCATACGTGTCACGGAAGCTTGTGATCTGATCAAGGCGACCAAGAAGCGGCTCTCCGCGGAGAGCGGATTTGACAGCTCCCTGAGCCATGCCTGTATGGATCTGGGGGGCGACCTGCGGGAGTTGCATCGGCGTTTTGCCGAGGAGATCAGGCCGGAGCGCTTTCTTTCCAGGGACGAGAGGGTCATAAGGCTTTTGCAATCCCTGGGGAGCAGATTCGAACTCTCGATTTACACCAACAACAACCGCATCCTGACTGACCGAATCATGGAAATGATCGGTGTTGCCGGACTGTTCAGGCAGGTCCTGACCATAG
>JBGQDJ010000375.1:0-2843 GCA_041495805.1 Geobacteraceae bacterium | reverse complement strand
CCGCCTCTGAAGGCGACGTTGAGAGCCTTGTGAATGCCCGATTTTGCTGCTTCGGTGGTCCGGACATTGGCCCTGACCGACACGAACATGCCGATGAATCCGGTGAGACCGGATAAGAGCGCGCCGATGGCGAAGCCGATGGCGGTCTTTGCGCCGAGCGGCGCCGGCAGCGCGAACAGGATCACAAAAATAACCGCCCCGACCATGGCGATGATCGTATACTGGCGCTTCATGTAGGCGCCTGCCCCCTCCTGGATTGCCGCTGCAATCTGGCGCATCCTGTCGCTCCCCTGTGGGAGCCCAAGGATCCAGCTGGCTGAAATCAATCCGTAGGCAACTGCCGCCACTGCGCATACAAGGGCGAAGAGTACCGCATACTGTTCCATTTTAAAACCTCCTTTAAAATATTTATGCCTATGTCAGGCGTTCATTAATAGGACTAAAAAACAGAAAATTGTTATAGGAAACGGGCCGGTTTGTCAACCCTTAATTGCCTAAGAAATTATTCATCATCATATTTCATTTGACACTTGATGCGAACTGGTTTTAACTTTACTCATGATGTCGCTGTCCTGGCACATGATACTAGACAAGAATAGTGCGGGAATAATGCATAACTTGCCGGAGTAGAACGTAGACTCGGCATTAAGACAAAGGAGGAAGTGATGAACATCGAAAACATCACCGTTCAAGAGGCGGTGCGACGCTCAATCCAGACCGAAAAGAACGCAATGGATTTTTACAGGCTGGGTGCTCTGGAAATGCGGGATGCCCAAGCAAAAAGGGTTTTCGAGGTGTTGGCGGAGGAAGAGCGGGGACATGCCGCCACCTTTTATAACGTTTACACCGGCTCCGAAATACCATCCCTGGAAGTTTTTCTCGACCAGCACCCCCTCCATGAATCCGACTGGATTTCTGCCCTGGACCGGATCATCGACACCGGTTTCAACGAGCAGAAGGCTCTTGAACTGGCCATGCACAAGGAGCAGCAGCTTGAGGAATCCATGCGCAAAATGGTTGAAAGGATACCGGACCCGGCAGTAAAAGATGTGTTCGAACTGAATATCAGATCGACCCATAACCACTACCTGATGATCGAATCCGAATATGCCCGGGTCATGGGGATGGTCCACGAATCGGACATGGATATCTACGTTCGCGAATAAAAAATAAGGTCTCCCCATGCTCTCAGCGCAGCTCATAGAAGAATTGAAAAATATCGTCGGCCCGGAAAATGTCGCCACGGAAAAGCAGGACCTCCTCTGCTATTCCTATGACGCGACCCAGATGGAGTTCCTGCCGGACATGGTGCTCTATCCGGCAAATGCGGATGAAGTCTCGCGGATTCTAAAACTCGCCAACGCCGAGCTTGTGCCGGTCTTCCCACGCGGGGCGGGGAGCGGCTTTACCGGCGGGAGCCTCCCCCGCGGCGGGGGGATAGTCCTTGTCACCACGAGAATGGACAAAATTCTACGGATCGATACGGACAACCTCATCGCCGAAGTGGAACCGGGGGTGGTGACCGAGGTTCTACAGATCGCCGTGGAAAAGCTCGGCCTCTTCTATCCACCCGACCCTGCTTCTCTCAAATTCTCAACCCTGGGGGGGAACGTGGCGGAGTGCGCCGGCGGTCCACGTGCTGTAAAGTATGGCGTCACCAAGGACTTCGTCATGGGGTTGGAGGTGGTCCTGCCGACCGGTGAAATCATCCGGACCGGTGGTGAAACCGCCAAGGGTGTGGTCGGATACGACCTTACCAAGCTTATCTGCGGAAGCGAGGGTACCCTCGGCGTAATTACTCGGATCATCCTCAGACTTCTCCCTCTTCCCGAGGCGAAGAAGACCATGCTCGCCGTCTTCGATTCCATAGATGCCGCGGCAACGGCTGTTTCAGCCATCATCAAGGCAAAGATCATCCCCACTACCCTCGAGTTCATGGACTACGCCACCCTCCAGTGCGTTGACCGACGCTTTAACCTTGGGATTCCGGCGGAAGGGAGGGCGGTCCTCATAATCGAGGTGGACGGAGACCGGGACCTCATCGAAAAACAGGCATCCCTCATACATGAACTGATAAGTTCCCTGGGGCTTGTCCATTTCCGTGTTGCCAAGGATGCCGCTGAATCGGAACAGCTATGGAAGGTGCGGCGTCTCGTGTCGCCATCCCTTCGGGACATAAACCCGACCAAGTACAACGAGGACATCGTCGTTCCGCGGAGCAAAGTGCCGGACATCATCCGCCGCATTGAAAATATCCGGCAGCAGTATGACATCCCCATACTCAATTTCGGCCATGCGGGCGACGGGAACATCCACGTCAACATCATGATCGACCGGGAGATAACGGGGATGGATGAAAAGGCCCACGAAGCAATCAGGGACATATTCCGGGCCACCCTGGATCTTGGGGGAACCATGTCCGGTGAGCACGGCATCGGACTCACCAAGGCCCCCTATATAACAATGGAGCTTTCACCCGATCAGCTCATTGCAATGAAGGCAATCAAGAAAGCGCTCGATCCCAAAAATATCCTCAATCCGGGGAAGATGTTCCCCGATTGAAACAGGTTGAGGTTTTCGTTCGCTACGCTCACAGGTCGAGGATTTCCTCAACTTTAACCTCAACCTGATTCTTTAAGCAGTTCCCTCGCGATCACCAGCCGCTGTATCTCCGACGTCCCCTCACCGATCTCACACAGCTTCGCCTCGCGCAGGTATCGCTCCACCGGAAAGGCCCTGGTGTAGCCGTGACCGCCGTGAATCTGCACCGCCTTGACCGCCGCCCGCATGGCGGCCTCCGAAGCATAGAGCTTGGCCATGGCAGCCTCCCGTGAATATTTTCT
>JBGQDJ010000374.1:0-2851 GCA_041495805.1 Geobacteraceae bacterium | reverse complement strand
GTGAAAAAACTCAAATCCAAAAACGCGGAAACCCCAACTCACTAGAAAGGGCGAATGGCCCTTTCATTTTTGCAGGCATTGCTGACCCGAAGCGGACGCGTTTCCGCTTGCCTTGAGGATTGACGAAATCCTGTTTTGCACACTCTACTTCGCCACACCCAGAGTTGAAAGCTTTCATTCATGACTTCGGCACTGCATGAAACGCCTCCCTGCTAATGCCGCCATCCCCCCCCACGGTGAGAACCATGGCCGCCATGGTGAAAGCCGTGTCTGCTATGGAAGTTCGAGAAGTAAAGATCCAAGCCAGGGTTTACATACCCATAAGGATACGAACTGTACCCCAGGTCATAATACCCGTCATTATAACCCGGATATACAACGCAACCATTTATCATGAACGCAACAATTATAAGAAAAAGAATTTTTTTCATCGGGCACCCCCTTTGAGGCCCATAGCTTTCTTTCTACTTATATTATATAACGTTTCATATCGTTCGGGGTTGACAAAACTAATGGCGCCGGGGCGTGACGTGCACCTGGATATTCATTTTCAGAGGGACTCTGCTTAAGGCGCCTTATCCAACAATCTGGACAGCTAGGGATGCAATCCAGCTTCCGTTTGTTCAGGACATTCGGAGCTCTGTCAGGGTCTGTTACTCTTCCTCTCTTCTCTGGCTGTAAAAACCGATCAGGAACTCGGCATCCTTGGGCGAGAGATCAAACTTGAAGATGGCCTCCTGGACGAAGGGTTGTACAGGCTGGCCGGGACTCTCCTGAATATTTGCCGAGACCCATTTGACCGCGTTTCTCAAATCATCTCCATCCGGCATAATGTTCGACATGGTGCTGTTCTCCTAATAAAGTGGACTTGTTCAGGCATAGAAAGCAATATACGGCAAAAACGGCTGATTTGCAAACACCCTCTCAGCCCGCGATGATGCAATCGGCTTCGATTGCGGTTCACACTCCACTATTTTTCTGTTATAAATAAATCAGATATTCATCCCCTGGAGGTTCGATTAATGCGGGTCCGTTTATTTCTCTCCATACTGTTCATCTTAATGACCGTTCAACCCTCTCTATCTTCGCTGGCGGCACCCGGCTCCGCTTCAGCTGCGAGTGGTGTGCCTATCCTCCTCTATCATCGCTTTGGTCCCACCGTTGCTGACGGCATGACCATAAAGACTTCCGTGTTCGAAGCGCATCTGCGATATCTGCGGGACAACGGATACAAAGTAATTCCTCTGCGCCAGCTGATCGACTGGTATCAGAAGAAGGGGCCGCCTCCTCCCGCAAAATCGGTGGTGATAGTGGAGGATGACGCCCATAAATCGGTTTACAGCGACATGTTGCCGCTGGCAAAGAAATATCATGTGCCGGTTACGGTATTCATATATCCCTCTGCCATCTCCAATGCCAAATATGCCATGACCTGGGACCAGCTCCGGGAGTTGAAAAAGACCGGGCTCTTTGACTTCCAGTGTCATACCTACTGGCACCCGAACTTCAAGAAAGACCGGAAAAAGATGAAACCGGCGGAGTTCGAGAAATCCGTGGATATGCAGTTGTCAAAATCGAAGGGAAAGATCGAGAAGGAACTGGGGGTAAAGGTGGATATGCTGGCCTGGCCTTTCGGAATATATGACGATTATCTCCTGAAAAAGGCAGCCGCGGCCGGATACAGCGCCACATTTACCATTGAGCGCCGCCATGCGACAGCAAGGGAAAGCATCACGAAGCTACCCCGCTATCTCTTGATAAATTCCGACCAGGGGAAGGCGTTCACACAGATATTGGCGGGGACTGCTCCAAAACGAAACATAGTCTACTGACAATATGTCTTCAGAAGATAACACAGCAAAGAAACGTCCCTGCCCTGACTGCCGCTTTTGCCAGTGGTGCAGCGATGACCGCTGCCAGCTCTGCCTCGGCCACAGGAAAACGTGCGGGAAGAAGCTTTCCCAGGCTGAGCAGATAGCGCTCTATGAATCAATAAACAGGGAAAAGGAGTAACTATTTCGCCCCCAACTCCCGGGAACGTGCGGTTGCAGCATCCACGGCATTGATGAGGGTGCCGCGAAACCCCGCTTTTTCCAGGACATGCAGACCGGCAATGGTCGTGCCGCCGGGGGAGGTCACCTTGTCCCTTAGCACGGCAGGATGCTCTTTGGTTTCGAGAAGCAGTTTCGCCGTGCCGAAAACCGTCTGCGCGGCAAGGCCGGTAGCGACATCCCTGGGGAGGCCGTTTTTCACCCCGGCATCGGAAAGGGCCTCGATGAATGTCAGCACGTATGCCGGCCCGCTGCCGGAGAGACCGGTGACGGCGTCCATCAGCTTGTCCTCCACGATCCAGGCCTTCCCGACCAGTTCGAGGATGCTGCGGGCGAGGGCAGTATCTTCTGGAGTGGCGAATGCGCCCGGAGCAATGGCGGATGAGGCCTCCAGGACCAGCGCCGGGGTGTTGGGCATCACCCGCACTAACCTGATCTCGCCAGGGAATGCCGCTTCTATTGTTGAGCTCTTTACTCCCGCCATGATGGAAATGAACAGCTTACCCGTTGTTGCAATGTCTCCGATCCCCTGCAGGACCTTCTCCGCCACCTGGGGTTTTATCGCTAGTATGATGACATCACTCCCTGCGACAAGCGAGGTGTTGTCATCCGTGCAATTCACCCCGTAATGTTCGCCAAGAAAGGTCCGCCGTTCGGCAACAGGTTCGGAGACGATAATGCGGGCCGCCTCCACCCCCCCTGCCAATAACCCCTTGATAAGCGCCTCGGCCATGTTGCCGCCGCCGATGAATCCTATCCTCGTATTTTCAAGCATGGCAAACCTCCTCTGACTGCAGTAC
>JBGQDJ010000373.1:0-2860 GCA_041495805.1 Geobacteraceae bacterium | reverse complement strand
GGATAAGGTATCGAAAGACGCGCGGTTGGAGGTTATCGGTGAAAAGAAGGGTGAAAAGTGACCAGGGGCCAGTGACAAGCGACCAGTGACCAGAATGATGAAAGGAAGATCTATGAGATACTTCATGTATGGGGCCGTCATAGTTTTTATTTTTGTCGGAGTTGCCATGGCTGAACCGGCGCCCGATTCCGCCACGGCAGACTGCATTGTTGCAGAAATGGTGACAACGGAGCAGCCCGCCGTTGAGCAGCCTGTAGAGCCGCAGCCTGTTGAACAGCCTGTCGTTGAGGACCCTGTCGGGCAACCGCAAACGGATCAGCCTGCCGTTGAGGTCCCTGTCGGGCAACCGCAAACGGACCAGCCCACCGTTGAGCAACCTGCAATCGATCAGCCGCAATCCGAACAGCCTCCCATGGAACACCCACTGCCGGAGCAGCCTGCAACGGCGCCATTTCCGGAGGATCAGCCCGTTACGGAACAGCCACAAGTGGAGCCATGAATCCGTGGTGCGTCAATATGGTTTCAAAGACTGCAAGGTGCCGGGAATGTAAATACTTCGACCTTCAGCCCTAATACCTGAGGCTTTTCGTATAAGTGGAACAAACTGAATCAAACCTGGTTGCTATCTCCCCCAAGAGGTCCCTGTTGAGATTTTTCTTAAGAACTGCCATTCTTATCAGTGCAATCAACGCTTTCCTGGTAATTTTATTAACGGGCAACGGCATCTGCTCAGGTTTGGCCTCCAACAACATCCCGCTGGACAGCCCGATCTATCTATACCTGGAGAAGCTGGCAGGACTGGGGCTGATCTGCGGCGACATCAAGGGGGTACGGCCTTACTCAAAGGCCGAAGCGGCAAGGCTTGTCCTGGAAGCGGAAATGAACCTGGATGAAGTTGACGGGGATGCTTTTTCCTTTGCCGGGGAGATCATTAGAAGGCTCTACGATCTCATCCCCCGCGAACTCTCCCTCTATAAGGAGCCGCAATTGAGCCAATGGGTGGATTTTAATCCCATGGCACATTCCAGGCTCCGCTATGTCTACCTGGACGGTATACCGCGCAGTTACGAGAGGGACGTTTTTTACCCCGGTGGGCAGTCTGCGTTCGGATTCATCGGCGGCAAGCTGCGTCCTGACAGTAATGCCGCAATTGTCCATCAGAACGGCACCGAGGGGACGCCGCTTCTGGAAAACAACGAGGGCATCATCTTCAAGCGGGGACACAACGTTGAATACCGCTTTGCTATGGAGGGGTACCTTACGAGATGGGTCTCCATGGAGGCCGAGCCGGTTTTATTAAACGTGCCCAGCACGTCGGACGGCCGCTCAACAAGATATTTTCTAAACAAGGGGTATGTGAAGATTGGGGGGGGAGGCATTGAACTTGAGGCGGGAAGGGACGCCAACTGGTTCGGCCCGGGCTATAGGGGGGGACTCTCCCTCACCAGCAACGCCAAGAACTTCGACCTGATAAAGCTTTCCAGTCCCGAGCCGCTTGATGTGGGGTGGATAAAGCGGTGGCTCGGGGAGCTGAAGTACTCCTTTATTTTCTCCCGTTTTGACGAGACAGGGAGCGGCAGCGAGCTCCGCCGCCCCTATTTTGTTGGACTGAAACTTGCCCTTAAACCGAAACCTTGGTTCGAGATCGGCGGCAATTTTGTCCGGCAGGAGGGGGGTCCCGGTTTTGCCGGCTCAACCTCCATAAAGGACCTGATCTTCGGCGGTGGTAACACCAACAAGAGCAACACCATAGCGGGAATAGATCTCCGTTTCCGCATCCCTTGGCTGCGCAACACCGAACTCTTCGCGGAATATGTGGGTGAGGATTCCGCGTTGTTCTGGCCTATCGTCGAAAGTTATGTGGCTGGTTTTTTCATACCCTGTCTGACTGCTTCCGGGAGGGATGACCTGCGTTTCGAGTACTTCTGGGGGCATCAGAGCCTTTATACCGATGCTAAATTCCCCAATGGTTATACTTACAACGACATGCCGTTAGGTCATTCCCAGGGTGGCGGTGCTGAGGAGTTCTTCTTCCGTTACAGCCACTGGTTCTCCTCGAGGAACAATCTGGCTCTGGAGTTCTTTCATAGCGAGCGGGGTAATGTTGGGCGGATCAAGGTAAACAGCGCCGGGATATTTGATGAAAATGGAACCCTTCAGGCGGTGGAGAGGAAGAATGCCGCGCGGATTATCTGGAATCTCCCCTTGCATGGAGATATGGACCTGAATCTCATGTACGGATGGGAGCGTATCCATAACTTCGATCTGGTTCAGGGTGACAGGCGGACCAATCAGATATTCAAGGTGGATATAAGTTATCGGTACTGAAAAGACAGGTGGTTTTTTTATTCCTTTAAACGTGCGGTCTCATGGCCTGATTTTTCCTGCCGGGTAAGCGCGTATGTGCGGCCGAAGAGGGGAATGCCAATGTAGCCGCGCATTTCGAGTTTTTCCGGTGAGGCAAGGTGCATCCTGCATTTGTAGGAATTGCCGCTTTCCGGATCATAGCATTTCCCATGCTCCCAATTGTCTTTGCCGACAGCGGCCATTCCTTCAATAACTTGAAGACCTAAAATCGGGCGGTGCCTCAGAGAGGGATCGGGGTTTTTCAGGTCGATCTTCAAGGCGCCTACCGGTCCGTCTTTGGCGTCCATGAAATTAGGGTGCTTTAGCCAGACTACCTTTCCGCAGAGCTTCTCCCCACAGGGATAGATCTCCAACGTCGAGCTGTTTCCGTCGGCTTGCCAGCTACCCAAGACATCCGGTCTGTCTGAGGCGTATGACGCCGTAACCACCAAAAGGATCGTGGCTATAGTTACCAAGAGTTTCATCAATGTTCTCCAGAATATATTATTGCTAT
>JBGQDJ010000372.1:0-2900 GCA_041495805.1 Geobacteraceae bacterium | reverse complement strand
GGGTTATCTTTATCTCTACAATACCTCCAGGACTATGATTGTCCATCACGACAGGGAAAGGATACTAAAGCGGGACATACCTCCGCCAGGTGTCAACCATCTCTTTGACAGCGCAATAAAGGGATTCGAGGGGACGGGGGAAACTGTAAACTCTAAAGGGCTGCATACTCTCAGCTCGTTCAAGAGGCTAAAGTCGACCAACTGGATACTGGCATCGAATTTCCCGCGCACCGAGGCCTACGCGCCGATTTACCGGGCAAAAAGGTACCTGCTGGCGGCGCTGCTCGTGGTGCTCCTGTTTTCGGTCCTGGTAGTCAGGTTTTCCATGCAGCGTCTGACCGCCCCCCTCCTCTCCTTTACCGGACGTGTCAGGCGGATGACGCGAGTGGAAGGGGCACTGGAGCCGATAGCGGTGGACGACTCCGCATCTGGAGAAATCGCCACCCTTGGTCAGGCCTTCAACATTATGCTGGCGGAGATGGAGCAGAGGAAAAAGGCGGAGCGGGGGCAACTGGACTTCCTCAACATACTCCTCGACACGATACCCAATCCGGTTTTCTTCAAAGACAGGGAAGGGAAATATATCGGCTGCAACAGGGCGCTTGAGGAGATGCTCGGCATCAAGCGGACGGAGCTTGTGGGGAAGACAGTCCATGACATTGTTCCCAAAGAGTTGGCCGACGCGCATTCCGAAGCGGACGAAAAGCTTCTTTTGCAGAAGGGGAGCCGGGTATACGAGTCCCAATTGAAGCTTGCAGACGGCGCCATGCATGACCTGCTTTTCTACAAGGCGGTTTTTCCCGGCCCTGACGGCGCCCCCGGAGGGGTGATCGGGACTATTGTCGATATCTCAGAAAGGAGACGGGCGGAATTCGAGCTGGCTGAACATGCCGAATTCGCGGTGAACCTTATCCAGAATTCCACGGTCCCCACTTTCGTGATCGACAGCCGCCACTGTGTCATAATCTGGAACAGGGCGTGCGAAGAGCTGACCGGCGTGAAGGCTTACAATGTGGTCGGCACCAATGATGTCGGCAAGGTATTTTACGGCCATGAACGGCCGGTTCTGGCGGATTTCGTCGTTGACGGCAACTTTGATGAGCTGATTAACAATTACTCCGGACATGCCAGATCTTCCCTCATCCCTAATGGAATCGAGGCCGAAAGGTGGTTCTCGGATCTGAACGGCAGGGATCGCTTCATCTCCTTCACCGCTGCCCCGATTACCAACAGCGCTGGTGAGTTGATTGCTGTCATCCAGACATTGGAAGACAACACAGGGCAGAAGAGGGCTGACGAAAAGATGCAGTGGACCCTTTCCCTGCTCGGAGCCACTCTGGAATCGACCGCGGACGGGATTCTGGTTGTTGACAGTGAAGAGAAGATCATCAGATTCAATAAGAAGTTTATCGAAATGTGGAGTATTCCCGAATTGGTAATGGAAAGTTTGGATGATCGGCAGGCCATCTCATTTGTCCGGGCACAGCTTGTAAATCCCGACGCCTTTATGGAGAAGGTCAGGGAGATATACAGCGATCCCGGGGCGGAGAGCTATGACGTTCTCGAATTCCTGGACGGAAGAATCTTCGAGAGGTACTCCAAGCCCCAGAGTATTGACGAATCCATAATCGGGAGGGTCTGGAGTTTTCGTGACGTTACCGAACATAGAAAGCTCGAAATCCAGTTGCGTCATTCCCAGAAGATGGAAGCCCTCGGAACCCTGGCGGGGGGCGTGGCCCACGATTTCAACAACATGCTTACCGCTATCATTGGATTCACCTACCTTATCAAGACGGACATGGATGCGACAGACCCTAAAATGCATTATCTCAACCAGGTGCTCAGCGCAGCGGAGCGGGCGACCGGTCTTACCCAAAGCCTCCTTGCATATAGCAGAAAGGAGCCACTCAATCCCGGCCGCTATGATCTCAATGAAATCGTCCGGAAGGTCGTCAAGTTCCTGTCGCGCCTCATCGGTGAGGATATAGAGCTTGTTATTGCTCTCGATGAGAAGGAATTGACCATAAAAGCCGACGCCGGACAGATCGAGCAGGTCCTGATGAACTTTGCAACCAATGCCAGGGACGCCATGCCGGGCAAGGGGAAATTGACCATTTCCACCAGGATATTTGATCTGGGGGAGGAATTCATCAGGGTAAATGGATACGGGACCGCAGGGAAGTATGTCAATCTTTCTGTTTCGGACACCGGCTCCGGTATGGAAAAAGCAACCATGGAGCGGATATTTGAACCGTTCTACACCACTAAACAGATTGGCAAGGGTACCGGTCTGGGACTTTCCATAGTATACGGGATAGTCAAGCAACATAACGGCTTTATAAATGTCTCCAGTGAACCGGGTAAGGGGACTTCATTCGAGCTTTATTTCCCGCTCGTAACCTCAATCAGCAAAATAGATGAGATGGTGGGTGTTCAGAGCATAGCGGGGGGAAGTGAAACCGTATTGATTGTCGAAGACAGCCCGGAGATCAGGGATCTCCTGAATAAGGTGCTGACAGGCGCAGGCTATACGGTAATCGAAGCCGTTGATGGAGAGGATGGCGTTGAGAAGTTCATGGAGCATCGCGAAGAAGTGAAGCTGCTGATCCTCGATGTCATCATGCCGAGGAAAAACGGCAACGAGGCATACGAGGAAATCCGCCTGATTAACAGCGAGATCAAGGCCATCTTTACCAGCGGCTATACCGCTGATATTATCAGCAGGGAGGGTATATTGGAGGGAAAGTATAATTTCCTCGCCAAGCCCCTTTCACCGGACATGATCCTTACAAAGGTGAGGCAGACGCTGGACGGCTAAAGTTAAACCAGGACGAGCCCACCCAGGAAATCGAGCAGGCAGTTGTTGAAGGCCATCGGCCGTTCCAGATTCGCCAGATGGC
>JBGQDJ010000371.1:0-2903 GCA_041495805.1 Geobacteraceae bacterium | reverse complement strand
GATTAACCCATTGGCGGCGATGCGAAGCAGGGAATCCCGGATGGAAACGGCGCCTGGTTCCTGCGCTGCGAAAAATGCATCATGGGACGCCAGGGTGTTCAGCAGTTCTTCCCTTTCGAGACAGGAAGCAAGCTCCGGGGTTATGCAGCTGACCGGCGTCCTTTGTTCTTTCAGGGGGAACTTCGAGAGGATATCGTCCAGAAAGGGGGAACGGATCATGGCGTTCCCACGGCTGTCCATATGGCTGTGGGAAAACGTGATTGAAGTGGCGGCGCATCCCACTGCAAGGTGGAACAGGAGTGGCTCTTCCAAGCTCTTTTCAGCGGCGGTCCGGAACGGATTGATACCCGCGGACTTTTTCCAGAGAAGTTTGACGCTATCCTTGAACAGTGGATGGCCGTCATGCCTTTTGGGAGTGACCCCTTCATTCAGGCCGCCGATAAAGAGATGGTCGAAGGTGAGCCCCCTGGCGTCATGGAAGTTCATAATGGAGACACCCGCAAAGCGTTCACCCGCCAGGTACAGACCCTCCATCCCCTCCCTGAGGAGCTCGGCGAATGCGGCCGGGGAAAACTCTCTTTCGGCCATCCCCATGGTCATGATATCGCTCTCAAGATCGTTCAGCACCTGGCGGAAAAGGGTAACGGCCGAGGCGTCCCGCTTCAGCGCGCGCAGGTCGGTGGCCTCGATCCCCTTTCGGAAGAGCTGATATTTGTCGGCAAAACCTTCCAGGAGCGCGATAAACTCTCCGAGGGGCTTGTTCTTCCGGAAGCGGCGAATATCTATAATAAGGGGGAGGAGAAAGCGGCGGACACGTTCTTCCCGGCCCGTCTCCCTTCCCGATTTTCGCAGGGCGGCGATCCGCCTGTCAAGCACCTTCTCCACCGTCCCCAAGGTCTCATCCATATAACGGGCGTTGAGCAGGACCTCCTCGACAATCTCCGGGGAAACCCCTGCGTCTTCCGGTGCAAGGTAAGAGGAGTTGCATAGCGATAGGATCTCCTCCCGGCCAAGTTTCGACCGGACAGCGGCAAAGGGAGTAAGGCAGGCCCGAACCAGCGGCGCAGTATGGAGAGGAGCGCCGCGACGGTAAGAGACAGGTATGCGGAAGCGGCGGCATACATCCTCCAGCATGGGACCGTAACTTTTCAGGTCCCTGAAGAGCACCGCCACGCCGGAGGGGTCGGACCCTTCTTCAAGCAGGGACCTTATGCGGCGGCCGATCTCCTCGCACTCCCGATAGGCTCCGGGCGCTGACAGAAGTGCCATTGCTCCCGGTGCCGGGGCGCTCTTTCCTATTCCATCGACATCGGCAAGATGCGCATTAAGGAGCGGGGTAAGAAAAGCCCCTGAAGGTTCGGCGAATACCGGCTCAAGCATCAGGTCGCTGTTGTCCAGGGCCTCAATCGCTTCGGCGGTCTTTGCCGCAGTGGCATAGAGCGACTCCATCTCCGGTTTGTAGGGGAGGTGCATCCTGACCGGGATGCGGCGGGAAATTTCGGCTAACAGGGCCAGCTGGAGCGGTGTCAGGTCGTAAATGGCGCGGATCTCCATGGCGCGGACATCGTTGAACAGCTCCGGCAGGGGAGCACCCCGGGCCAGGTTGCGGAGCGCCTCCTGGTCCAGGTCGTGGCGGTCCATGAGACCGCGTCCGGACAGGGCATCGTTGTATTGACCGAAAAGTGAGGCCAGTTCCGCCAGCTTTCCCCCTCCCGGGAGAGTTCGGGCCATCGCCGCGAATTGCTCCACCCCGATAAGGGCCTGCTTCAGTTCATTGAACAGGGAGTCAAGGGCGCCGAAAAAACCGGGGAAATCCCTGAGCGCTGCAAAGTGCCCCTTCCCGCCGGCATAAAATTCCCGTGTCATCTCCTCCAGGAGGAGCTTGCGTCCCGCATTGGAGATGAGACGCCGATCAGTCGGCGCACTCCTTGAAAGCTCATCGGTCAGCCGCTTCAGGGTAAGGGCGGAAACGCCGAGGATGACGCCGCTCTCCTCGACTAAGCGTCTGTGGAAAGCTTCCACGGCGGCGGTGGAGGGGAAGATGTGCAGGGTCATGGTCATGGCGGCAATTATAGACCAGTCACTCGGCACTGGCAATTACTGAATCATGCGGTAAAATTTCTTATACGAAAGACGCACCAGGAGTTTGAACATGGAACAGAGAAGACTGGGATCACAAGGGCTGGTCGTATCTGCCCAGGGATTGGGCTGTATGGGGATGTCGGATTTTTACGGGGAACGGAATGAGGCCGAATCCGTTGCCACTATTCATCGCGCCCTGGAGCTGGGCGTCACCCTGCTGGATACCGCCGATATGTACGGCCCATTCACCAACGAAGAGCTGCTCGGCAAGGCGATCAAAGGAAAACGCAAGAATGTGATCGTTGCGACAAAATTCGGTATTGTCCGTACCAGCGACCCGAACTACCGCGGCGTGTGCGGCAGACCGGAGTATGTGCGCTCGTCCTGCGACGCATCGCTGATGCGCCTTAAGTCAGATCATATCGACCTCTACTACCAGCATCGGGTAGACCCGGATGTGCCCATCGAAGAGACCGTGGGGGCCATGGCCGACCTGGTCACGGCCGGCAAGGTGCGTTTTATCGGGCTGTCCGAGGCCGGTATCCGGACCATCCGCCGCGCCCATGCCGTGCATCCCATCACCGCCCTGCAGAGCGAGTACTCGCTCTGGTCCCGCGACCCGGAAGACGAGGTGCTGCCGACCCTGCGCGAGCTGGGGATCGGCTTTGTGGCCTACAGCCCGCTGGGGCGTGGTTTCCTGACCGGGCAACTGAAAAGCCCCGACGATTTTGCGGCCGACGACTACCGGAGGTTGTCGCCCCGCTTTCAGGGGGAGAACTTTACGAAGAACCTGGAACTGGTGGAGCGGGTCAAGGCCATTG
>JBGQDJ010000370.1:0-2947 GCA_041495805.1 Geobacteraceae bacterium | reverse complement strand
GGAATAACTTTTCCGCCTGCTTTGGTCCAGCGCCTGAACTGGTCAGGAACCGCGTCATAATTCCCCTGATTTAGCATTTTCAGGAGGGTGCTCTCCGCAAACGCATTAGTTCCGACGTTGAATGTGAACGCCACGAGCGCATCAAACTGGTTCTGGTTGAGCTCGGATTTCACATCGGATTTTACCGCATTTTCCGCTGGTTCAAGATCCTGTCCAAGGAGCGCTGTCACCTGCTCTTCACTCAGACCGTCGGCGTATTTCACCGGCACACCAAGGATTGTGATGGTGCAGGATGCCAATTCATCCTTTTTCAGTAAATGCCCGACCCCTATAGTCGGCAGTCCGGCGGCATCCTTGTACATCTTAGTCTTGAAGCCTTCCCATTGCTTTAACAGCTGCAATCCGTGATCACTGGTCCGCATTGGTTTCCTCCATTATTCTTTTATTTGGACAGTCACCTTTAATAAGGTTGCATATTCCCCTGACTCTATCCGTTATTCGAACAACGAGTTATAAATTATATACCACTTATTAATATAATCCATGCCAAGCAAATATTTTTTTATTGGCACCATGTTATTACGTTTTATGAAATGTCCTTTAGATATGTGGTAGTTAAGATGTTTACTCTTTGCGGACCGATATTTATTAATTGTTCGAGAATATCTGCTTTGATGGTTGTGTAAACTCTGTTTACATGTAAACTTTGCTTACCAGGCATCGGCTCAGGATATCTGTTTATTTCAAGTTGAACATTTCACAACTCATTTAAGACAGCGCCTGTAGCCAACGAACATCTCTTTATCCAAACTTCTTGTCAACTATATTTTTTCGATTTTTGAGTAGTATTATCAATAAAATGCTGTTATATTTTTTCCAGTAAATTTGTCATCTGCATTTTTTTATGTTTATTTTGCCTTAATTACAACTAGTTGTTATTAGTTGGCGTTTTATTCAGGATGATTGTCATCCCAATTTGCCCGTATTCATTTCCATCTGTCCGGACAGTCACCTCCAAATGGAAGAGGACAACCTGATGGCCGATGAAGAAAAAGACGGCAAGGTCGATGAACTTACCGCCCGGATTCAAGCGCTCACCTCAACGGTGGAAGAACTCAGCGCCCGCCTTTCCCGTTCTTCCGCGCCGGTTGCCCCCCCTCTCTCAGACTCTACGGTAAATCCGGCGGATGAAGAGGATGTGGGTGATCTCTCCGAGGTAACCGAGGAGGTGCTTGCCTGGGTCGGAAAAGCCTCTCTTTTGCCGCGTCTTTCTACCCTCTGTTTTCTCCTGGTTGTGGCGCTTGGATTGCGCACCCTTACCGATAACGGCATTGTCGATACCCTCCCGGGTTCGGTCCTCGGAATGGGCTATGCGGCACTGCTGATGCTTGCCGGATGGCGCTACTACTCAAAGGGGAGTCCGCTGTCGCCGGTCCTCGCCGCTTGCGGAGCGGCCCTGATGTCTATTATCGTGGTTGAAACCCATTCCCGTTTCCAGTCACTCCCCCTGGTTCCTGCCTATCTGACCCTGATGGCAACCGGCATCATTATGGCCGTCATCAGTTATCGATTCAACGTCTTCACTCCGATCTCTACCGGCACGCTGGGCATGTGTCTGGCCGGCGCAGCCATTGACTATCCGTCACCTTTTTTCCCCTACCTGGCTATGATCTTATGGACGGCAAACCTCCTTGCATTCTTTGCGGTTCGGATAAGACGCTCGTCATGGTTGCGATGGATCGTACTCATGGTCAGTTTGTTCATGCTGCAACTCTGGGGGGCGAGGTTGACCATACCCCCCGGAAGCAATGAATGGGCTACCGATGCCTCATCTGTTGCCTGGTTTCCGCCGGTCCTCTCCATCTTTGTAGCTACCTATTTTGCTCTATCCCTCGCCGGGATCATACGTAACGGCACAGCCAACTCCGAGCGCTTCGATTATCTCCTTCCTGTTATTAATTGCGTATGGGCCTTCAACATAGCCATTGTGACCGCACATACCCGGGGAACCGGAGATGCCCGGGTCGGCCTCATCGGGATGCTCTTCGCTCTTCTCCATTTTGGGGTCGCCTTCTGGCTTGCCGAACAAAAGAAATCCACCAACGCCGGAATAAACGCCTTTTTATTTGCAGGGTTAACACTCACTGCCCTTGCTCTTCCACATGCTACCGGAACTCTTCTTTTTTCCCTGCCGGCAGTTTCAGCCATTTCTATCGCCCTCTTCTTCTTTTCACACAGGTGGAGAAACGGAGGAACGCGAATTATTTCCTACCTGGGACAGCTCTATGCCGTCGCAGCCCTGATCATTATGCTTACAGGGAAAGGCTCCAGCTCACTCCTGCTCATTACACTTATTCCGACAGGGTTGCTTGCGGTAATCACCTTATCTCACTACCTGCTTGCCAGAAGGTACACCCCTTGCGGCGATTCCAGGTTTTTCAGCAGGCTGGACCGAGGTGACCGTAGTGCCGTATTTATTTTACTGGCATCTCTATACTCCCTATTCTTCTTCATGAGGATATCTGCGTTCTATCTTCTCCTCAACGCACCGGGAAATCTGAGCAACTCATACCGTTGCGCTCAGTCCATAATCATCAATGTCGGTGCAGCGGCGCTTATGATTATAGCTACATACCGACACAACAGGGAAATCCGCAACGTCGCCATCCTTGTCACTCTGGTCGGTGGGGTAAATGTTTTCCTTTTCGATCTTCTCGGCACTCACGGCATGCCGCTGGTTCTGAGCGTATTTACCTTCGGCATTGTTGCCGCACTGGAATCGATTCTCCTCGGACGATGGCACAGGGAACCGGTTTCTTGAAGACACAATTTTCGGAAAAGTGACGCTGATAGCGGAATATATCGATAATTAGGGGAGGTATCAGGTGAAGAGTCATGTCTGGCGACCGCTCTATATTGTGCTCGGGATAATTGGCCTGCTTTTGAT
>JBGQDJ010000369.1:0-3064 GCA_041495805.1 Geobacteraceae bacterium | reverse complement strand
CCGGCGTGGTGGCCGTTGCAGTTGCCGCAACCCTCAGAGAGAAGGACTTGGCATACATCCTTGAGGACTGCGGAGCGCGTCTGCTGGTCACTCATGCGGAGTTTGCAGCTTCTCACTCCCTTATCAGCGACAAGGTCAGGCAGATTGTCTGTGACGATGAGGGTTCTGCGGAAGACTCCGTCTCTTATGATGCCTTAAGTAACTCTTATCAGCCCGCTGCCGATGATTTCGCCTACATGTTGTACAGTTCCGGTTCCACCGGCAAGCCGAAGGGGGTCCCGCACTGGCATGAGAGCCTGCTCTTGCCGTGCGATCTGGTGGGAAAGACCCTGCTGGGCATCACCGGTGATGATGTCATTTTTTCCACCAGCAAGTTCCCCTTTACCTATGGGCTTATCAACAGCCTTGCATTCCCGCTATATTTCGGGGCCACGGCGGTCCTCCATCCGGGCAAACCCGACCCCATTGCAATCCTGGAGATCATCGGTCGGCGTGAGCCGTCCATCTTCTTCTCCATACCAACCATTTACGCCCAGATCATCCTCTCGAGCGCAGACCCGGAATTGAAACTCCCGATGCGGCTCTGCTGCTCGGCCGGCGAAGCGCTCCCCGCAGCCCTGTTAGAGGAGTGGCGACAAGTCACCGGCATGGAGATACTCGACGGGATCGGTTCCACGGAAATGTCCTACCATTTTATCTCCAACATCCCGGGTCAGGCAGTCGCCGGATCGGCAGGGCGGCTGGTGCCGGGATACCAGGCGCGGTTGGTCGATGACAACGGCAATAATGTCCCGGAGGGGAGCGAGGGACACCTGTTGGTAAGGGGCGCTACAAGGTCGCCCTGCTACTGGAACCTGCCTGAAGAAAGCGCTGAGTCGATGTTGCCGGACGGTTTCTTCCGGACCGGCGACATTTTTGTGGAAAGGAACGGTTTCTACTTCCATCGCGGGCGGAGCGACGATATGATCAAGGTGGGGGCCCTCTGGGTTTCGCCTGTCGAGGTGGAAGATGCTTTGCGAAGTCATCCGGCAGTGGGGGATTGCGCCGTTGCCGCCGTGCCAGCCGGCACTCTCGCAAGCCCGGGGGCTTTTGTGGTTCTGAAACCAGGAACAGAACAAACGCCTGCTCTGGCGCAGGAGTTGCGACTCCATATACTTGCGCGGCTCCCGGATTACATGTGCCCTGTCAGTTTCCGGTTCGTGGAGGAACTGGCGCGCACCTCAACCGGCAAACTCCAGCGATTCAGGCTGCGGCAAAAAGATATGCATTGAATTCAACAGGAAGGGAGGGGAGGAAGATGACTGTAATCAATGAACTGAAAGAACTGATGTCGAAAATAGGAATTCAGGATTCCACTGTGAATGAAGTTAATCCGGCAATGCCGCTTGCGGGGCGGGTGATGGATTCGCTTGCATATTCTGCATTTCTCGCGGCTGTTGAGGAGCGTTACGGGGTCAAGATTCTCGACAGATACGCTCTCAAGCTGAAGTCACTGAATGATTTTGCGAATTTCATAAATACCGGGGCATGACGAGCGGGATTAGATCAACTCTCTGCTCTTGAGACGTGCATAATCCGCCAGGATTTTGCTGTGATCAAAACAGAGCTTTTCGGGGAGAGCAGAGAGGGAGAATATTGCCAGGTTTGCGGCATCATCGGCGGCACTGGGCTCGCCTGCGCCTGAAGCGGCATAAACAGTGGATATGGCATGCAGGCGCAGGTCACGGGCTGGGTCGGAATAACAGCCGACAAGCCTCAGGTTGCTGATAGCGAGAGAAGTTTCTTCCCGCGCTTCCCTGATGGCGGCGTCTTCCAGGGTTTCGCCGTAATCCACGAACCCACCAGGCAGCGCCCATCCCAGAGGTTCATTCCTTCTCTCGATCAGGATAATACCGCCATCGAGCTCGATAATGATATCAACCGTCGGAAAGGGGTTGCGGTAGGACTTGATTTTTTCTCCGCAGCGGGGACAACCGAGATAATCGAACGGCATCTGCTATTCCTTTCATTGCAAATAAAAAGGGAGGATAGAATCCTCCCCTGGATGCAAGTCAACACGAAAGGGATAGTTATTTCTTTTTGCCGCCGGCAGCTTTCTTGGAAGCCTTGAGAGGATTTACCTTGGTTTCTTCGCTCTTGATTTCAACCTTGACATGCGAGGCGAAATTGCAGATGCCCCCCTGCCATTTCTTTTCCGGGGCAGGGTAAGCGCTGCAGACCTTGCCGATGGTCCCTTCGATAATTCGGTCACACCCTTCGCAGTTCTCTGCTACAACCTGACAGGAACCCTCAGAAAAAATGCAACCCTGCTTTCCCCAGAAAGTACACTCTTGACCGGGCAGAACCGTTTGACACTGCATTGTAAATCCTCCTCTAATTTCTGCGTTATCATTGTTATAGGTTACTCTAGCAATTTTGAAAGAAAAAAGTCAACAGGAAAAATCCCGTCTGTTCAGCCGTTTCCCTTGACTCATCAAACTCGATATTATACCATTACTGATACTGCTTTTTGCCTGCTTCGGCAACAATGGCTATGAATACTCCAGGGAGGTATTATGCGGCGTATTGCCTTCGGCACATCGGGATGGCGTGGTATCTTGTGCGAAGACTTTATTTTTGAGAACGTCAAGGTTGTTACCCAGGCTATAGCAGACCATGTAATTGCCCGCGGGGAAAGGAACCATGGGATAATTGTCGGCTATGATACACGCTTCATGGGGGAACGGTTTGCCAGGGAGGCGGCGATGGTCCTTGCCGGCGCGGGGGTTAAAACCTTCCTCTGCAAGCGCGATGTCCCCACGCCGGTCCTCTCCCATGAAATACTGCGGCGCAAGTGTGCCGGAGCGATCAACTTCACGGCAAGTCACAATCCACCGGAATACAACGGCATCAAATTTTCTCCTGCCTGGGGTGGTCCGGCGCTTCCGGAGACAACCCGCGACATAGAACGGCGGGCCAATGAAATGCTGGGAGAGGTCTGTTACAAGGAATTGCCGTTGGACAGGGCAATCGATGAAGGCCTTCTTGAAGAGATCGATCCGCAGGAGGCATATCTGGCGGACCT
>JBGQDJ010000368.1:0-3086 GCA_041495805.1 Geobacteraceae bacterium | reverse complement strand
GTTGCTGGTTGCTGGTTGCTGGTTGCTGGTCACCGGTCGCTGGCCCTCCCCTATGTCTTCAGTTCGGCTCCCTTTCGTCCCCATAACACGATATAATGCACCCCCGAAAAAGCCGTGGTGAATAGCGCAAAGCCGAACAGTGCCGGGAGCCATCCGGTCGCCTGAACCATTCCCGCCGAGTTTCCCAAGACAATAAAGACCACGCAGAACTGGACAAAGGTGTTCATCTTGCTTGGAATGCTCGGCTCCATCACGATTCTTCCCGCGCGGAGGTAATAGGCGGTTGCGCCGGCGATAATTATCAAATCACGGAATGCAATCACCGCTACCAACCACCATGGGAGGAGGCCAATCCAGGCAAGGGTAACCACTGATGCTATTATAAGCAACTTGTCCGCCAGCGGGTCAAGAACGGAGCCGAGATAGGTGCGCAGATTAAAGCGCCTGGCGATGAAGCCGTCCAGGGCGTCACTGATTCCGGCCCCCAGCAAAACCCAGATTGCCGCGTGAAATGCGCCTTGGAGGAGAAAATAGACAAGGAGCGGAGCCATGACGATCCGCAGCAGGGTTATCGTATTCGGAATATTCATGGCGTAAATCTCTGTCCTGAAAGAGTCACTCACTTGCCGGCCCCGAAAGGAATTTAATGAGCTTAAAAGAATCATCAGGTTTTTGTGAAAGCCTGAATCGATAATGGATCAAGTTTACCACATTTTCGCATTGGGATAACAGATTAAGTGCTTGAGACAAAAGGTTCGCACGCATTGATTATTACGTGACCAAAAGCCATTTCCAAGGGGATTAAATGGGGGAATTAATCGTTGACATTCCAGCGGTATATTGCTACGATTTTAAAGATTTCCAGGTTCCCTGCCGTCTGATAACTGTAAGCTGAAGCTTGATTCCGACTAATTTCATGCTTTATCAACTTCGTGTCACCCGTCAGAATCGTATCTCCCATCAGAAAGTCACGCCATAGTGAAAAATCCCGATCCCATAGAAGCCCCCCTGCCGAAGGGCGTGAGTGATTTCCTTCCCGAGAAGGCCGACAAGATCGGCTATATCGAGAGGAAGATCGAGCGGGTTTTTGAACTCTGGGGATTCAGGCGGATCATCCCGCCATCCCTGGAATTTCAAGAGGTCATGTCCCTGGGACTGGATGAGGAGCTGAAGGAAAGGACATTTCGTTTCGATGACCGTCACACGGGAAAGCTTCTGGCCATTCCGCCGGATATAACCCCCCAGGTGGCACGGATCGTGGCCACAAGGATGCGCGGTTATCCGCTCCCCCACCGGCTCTGTTACACCGGCAGGGTACTGCGACATGCTGAACTCCAGTCAGGGAGAAGCCGTGAGATTTTCCAGGCCGGTGTCGAACTGATCGGCCTCGATTCCCCGGAAGCTGATGCGGAGATGGTGGCGATGGCCATAGAAGTTCTGCGGGGGCTCGGTCTGAACGACTTCAAGGTGGACATCGGCCAGATCGATTTTTTCCGCAGCATCATGGAACAATCCGGATTGGCCGCCCCCTTGAGAAGGCCCATCCAGGAGGCAATAGCCAAGAAGGACTCATCGGCTGTCAGGACCATCCTGGAGAATGCTGAAATTGACGATGCGGTAAAAGAAGCGATCTCCGCCATCCCCAGACTCTTCGGCGGCCGCGAGGTATTGGCGGAGGCGGGGCGGGCCGCCTTGAATGACCGTGCCGGAAGGGCGCTCGACAATATTGCCCAGGTGCTGGATATCCTTGACATATACGGCGTAGCAGACTACCTTACCATAGACTTGGGGGAGATCCGGGGGCTGGATTACCACACCGGCATCACCTTCGAAGGTTTCGTAACCGGCCTGGGCGAGCCGGTCTGCAGCGGTGGCCGTTATGACGGACTTACCGCCAGATACGGTTTTCCCGCTCCGGCAACCGGCTTCGCCTTCAATATCCTTGCGCTCCTCTCCGCCTTGGAACGGCGTCCCGATGTGGAAGCCAGCAAGACAAGAGATTTCCTCCTATTTAACCTGCGGGACGACCGCAGGGATGTGCTGGAGATCGCTCAATGCCTGCGCCGCAGAGGATTCACCACGGCCAGGGACATTATCCGCCGGGATTTCGACCGCTCGCTGGATTATGCGAAAAAGACGAACATCCTGCGGATGATGGTGATTGGGGGCGACTATTGCGCGGAAGACGAGGTCTATGTCATCCGGGTCTCGGATGGAAAAGGAATGACTATAAAGAAATCAGACCTGACAAGGGATGATTTTTCTCTTCAGTTCGACTGATAAGGAGAAGTTTAGATGAAAAACGTGGTAATTGTCGGCGCCCAGTGGGGCGACGAAGGGAAGGGAAAAGTCGTCGATATATATACGGAATTCGCCGATGACGTGGTTCGATATCAGGGGGGTAACAACGCCGGGCACACCCTGGTGGTGGGAGATGAAAAGCTGGTTCTCCACCTTATCCCTTCCGGTATCCTCCATGCCGGCAAACGCTGCATCATCGGCAACGGTGTGGTCCTCGACCCGGAGGTCTTCATAAAAGAAATCAACAACCTGAAAAGCAACGGCCGTCTTCAGGACGACGGTTGCCTGATCATCTCCGAATCGCTCCATATCATCATGCCTTATCACAAAAGGATCGACATTGCCCGCGAAGCCAGGAGCGGGGCGAAAAAGATCGGCACCACCGGCCGCGGCATCGGACCCGCCTATGAAGACAAGGCCGGCCGGCGCGGCATCCGGCTCATGGACCTAATCGACCGGGAGCTCTTTGCCCGCAAGCTCACGGAATTCCTGGAAGAGAAGAATTTCCTGCTGGAAAAGATGCTCGGCGAGAAACCATTCACCTTCGAGGAGATATTCGAACAGTACTGCGGTTATGCCGAAATTCTCAAGAAATATGTGGCCGACACCTCCCTCCTCCTTTACAGGGATATCAGGGAAGGGAAAAATATCCTCTTTGAGGGCGCCTAGGGGACACTGCTCGATGTGGACCACGGCACCTACCCTTACGTGACTTCTTCGTCAACCTGCGTGGGAGGCGCCTGTACCGGGGCCGGGGTTAGCCCCAGGGATATCCATGAGGTCAT
>JBGQDJ010000367.1:0-3178 GCA_041495805.1 Geobacteraceae bacterium | reverse complement strand
TAAGAAGCTTGATCACGGTCAGGACCTCATGGCGGCATCAGGATCAATCGTTGCCGCGCGCCAGGAAGGTATGATAGTGGTGACCGTATATGGAATCACCGTCAGAAAGAAAAGCACCGCGAGCTGGTATGGATCGGCAGCGGGCGTCAGCTTGTACCTGGGGTAGAGAACCGCCCACCCTTTGAGTGCCTGCTCGAACAGTGAGGCGGAGAAGAAAAAGACATGGCCGTATGCCAGGATGACCCCAAGGAGAAAGGCGGAGAGTGAGATGACAGCCCCTTCCCAGAACTTGAGGAGGAGCACATCCGAGGTCTCCCAGCCGATCGACTTGAGGATGCCGATTTCTTTACGCTCCTCCGCGGAAAGACCTGTAGCTTTGTCCCAGGCAAATATTATGAATGCGAGAACAGCCACTCCCAGAACCACGACCAGCATTCCTCCCCGCCAATCGAATATGGAGTCGTAAGTCCGCAGAATCTCACTCTTCAGGATGGGCCTGGTATCGGGAAACTGCCTGACGATCTTGGCCGCGATGGTTGTGAGCTCGCGGGGGTTCCGGACGGTTACGGAAAGATCGGTGGCAACCCCATCGGGGAAATTGAAGAGCGTTCGGAAATCCGACCTGTCCATGATGACCATATCCGCAGCCATGAGCTCGGAAGCATAGGGGAGAATATCCTGAACCTCAAACAGATTAATTCCGCCATCATAGGCGCGGAAAGTCATCATGTCTCCCTTGGCAAGGCGGCGAACCCTTGCCACACCGCTTCCTATGATTATGCTTTCCGGTTGCGGCGGATTGTTGTCCGTTGCCATTATCGTATAGTTGGCTCCGATTGCTGCATCATAATAATAGCCCCAGAGCCGGGGGGTTACACTGCTCACGCCGCGGATAGCAGCAATCTTCTCCACAAAGGCAGTTGGGATAGGGTCATGTCTTCCGGCGACAAGGCGCTGCACCACCATATCGGGCGCTTCTTTCAGTACAAGCCCCGCTTCCCGCTTCAGAGCCTGCACGAAGAAAATGATAGAGGCTATTATGAATACTATGAGCGTATAAACCAGTAGAAGTGAAATGTTCTTTCCCTTCCTTCTGAGAAGGGACGAGAGGGCAAAATCCACTATGTTACGGTGTCTTTCAAAGGGTCTGTTCATGGAGCCTCATTACTGAAATTCGGCGGAGCCACCATGGATCCGGACGGGAAATGATCCATTGCAAGGGGATGGTCTTGAAAAGCTGAATGGATATCGGTCAGGGACGGGTTTCTTGTATAGCGCGCCTCGGTAAAGAGACAGAGGTCGGTGAGCATCAATCGATGGACCAGCTCTGTATTTGCGGCGGTAATTGCCCTGGAGTTTGCCTGACTCCGCCCTATGTCCAGCATGAGCGCCGCAAACAGAATGGAGCATATCGTGATGAAGAAAATGAATGTGGTGGATTTACGCATCGGGAAAAACCTTGGCATGCGAATTCGTTTTCATCATAAGCTATTCTACCCCTACTCGAGTGACTTCATGGCAGCGGATGTAATTTCTCCAAAGCCGAGCACTCTTTTTCCGCCATGGTCCTTGAGGAAACCCACGGCGTCCTCCTTTTTCGCGAAAGGTACCAGTTCCTTCCCCATCGGCCCGAGCACGTCGCTGCCGATCACATAGAACGCCCGGCGCCCGTCGATGAAGGCAAGGGAGTAGTAATCCTTAACATACAGTGCGGCAATTTCACCCTGTTTCCTGGATGAACCGAACTTTGCGGGATTGAGATAAAACCTGAACATGTCCTTGGGACCGTCGAAAAACAGCGTTGAGGAATCTTTGAATGTTATTGACGAAATCCAGTCCTTGTATTTTGCTACGAACATCCCGCAGACAGGGCACTTGGCCTTTGAGGAGGGAGCGGGGGGAACCTTATCCGCCGCTGGAGCGGAACAGGAGATAAACAGGAAAAAAACCAGCGCGAAAAGAATATTCCGTTTCAAGGGTACCTCCTCCTATATCTTTTACCATCCGTCTCTACTCATTTTCCCTCAGGGCGAGATTCAGTGCCTCATCGAAATCAGTTGTCCTCCCCCCGTTCTCCTTCACGAATTTCTCGGCGTCCCCCTTCCCGGCAAATGCCCATTTCGGCATTTCAGTCATGATCCCATCCTTGCTGCCGCCGATGACCCATATGGCGGTCCTGGCATCGATCAGCTTCTTTGTCGTGTAGTCGGCGACTTTCAATGCGTTGACCTTTTTCCCCTTGTTGATCTTCATTTCAACGGCCGCGCAGTTCAGACTGCATGTTCCGGCGTTCGTCCCATCGGCATATACGACCATCATCCGGCCATGGGCAAGGGCGACCCGGTCCATGCCGCACTGCTTGCACTCTTTGGGGGGCTCTATCTTCTCCGCCGCAATAACGGAAGTTACATTAGTTAGCATGCACATCAACAGGAACATAATGAATCTTTTCATTGAGAACTCCTTCACGTGTAATTTTTTTGCACCAGTTTAACAGAAATCTAACAAAAATAAAGGTGACAACGAATTTTAATCTTTATCAGATCCGATTACCCCTTGGAAAACAGATATCTCTTAACGGATCATCAGATTCTCTACGGTGAGTGAGCCCTTGCCTACGGTGAGCGTACCGATCAGAGTCGCGAAGTCGTTGTTGTTGTTGAAATCCCTGTTGTACCCCCCCTCCAGACTGATTATTTTTTCGTCACCAAAGACCGGATTTTCTCCAAACCAGGTACCCCATGCCTTTATGATAGCCCCGGAAGAGGCGTTCGAATAAGCAGCCGAGAGGGAAGGGTAAACTCCCGGCGCGGGGAGATCGATCTTCACAGCGTTGGCCATGTCCCGGTTAAATGTGGCCGTCGCCCCCTTGGTTGCATCCATGGTGAATACGCAGTCACCGCTGCTGTTTGTGCAGGCCCCGGCCCAGCCGCCGAAAACGGCATATTGGTCCATACTTGTCACATGGAGTGTGACGGTTGTCCATCCGGCAATTGTGGAATCGCAGTTGGCGTTACAAACTTCCGAGGTGGCGGAGTTATGGACGTATCCGCTGCTGTCTCCGTTGAAGTGCAGGGAAAAGAGAAAGGAAGGGGGGAGTCCCACGTCGCCGTTTCGCACCAGCAGGACGTAATTGCCGTCACTCATGCCGAACATCCCACAGTCCTCAAACCACGTC
>JBGQDJ010000366.1:0-3234 GCA_041495805.1 Geobacteraceae bacterium | reverse complement strand
TCATCGAAACCCATCTTTGCGTCCAGCGCCAGCAGATCCCCCTCGGCGGTCACCACCAGCGGGTTGACCTCAACCAGAGAACAATCACAGTCGATGAAGGTCCTGTAGAGCCCTTCGAAAAGTTGCACTGCCTTGTTCACCTGCTTACCCTTTAGGCCGAGACTGAAGGCGACGTTGCGCCCCTGGAAAGGGGAGAGCCCGATAAGTGGATCTATCTGCTCAAAGAAGATCTTTTCCGGGGTCCGCGCTGCAACCTCCTCGATGTCCATCCCCCCTTCGGTGGAGGCCATCAGGGTCACCCTGGAGGTCTTCCTGTCAACCAGAAGACTGACGTAAAGCTCCCTGGCGATGTTGCATCCCTTTTCCACCAGGACCCTCTTCACCAGTTTCCCTTCAGGGCCGGTCTGGTGCGTTACCAGGGTCATGCCGAGCATGTCGCGGGCGACATCCCGCACTTCATCCGCAACGCGAACGAGCTTCACCCCTCCACCCTTGCCCCGGCCGCCTGCATGGATCTGCGCCTTCACAACCCAGGGGCCTTCGCCAAGGCGCCTGGCCGTCTCCCTGGAACAGGCGCTGCTTGTGCACATATACCCTTCCGGGACAGGCACCCCGTGACTCCTGAGAATCTCCTTTGCCTGGTACTCGTGAATATTCATGCTGACTCCTTGCTCCGGTTAGACCGGAATTAATTTATTGAGCTTCCGTTGAAATTATTCTACAATTTCAAAAATTTTAAAGGGAGATGGGAAAATAATACCCTATATTCCCAGGATTTCATCTTCATTAGAAACATTCCGCTTGTAACATATAATTTGATGAAGAGCAAGGATAATTCGCACGGTTTTTAATAAAGTCAAGTTGTGATTATATCTACTGAATAATCTGATTTTAAAAAATACTGTATACACGCCACCGGCGCGGTATCTTCAACCTGAATCTCTGTGAATCGCACAAACATTTTGCTCCCCACGGGTCCGTATTCGCGATCCGGCCTGTGGAGTTGCCACGGGAAAATTCCCGGGAGGTAAATCACGGTATATGTCGAGATTAATTTCGGTCTTCCTGATTCTTTCAATTTCCTTCGCCGGCGGATTATTCCTTTTCCCTGCCGGGCCGGCCATTGCAGCAGCAGATACCTCGCAGAAGGGCCGCTCCGTGGAGAACGAACGGCGGGTTGAGCGTGTCAAACGTTTCCTCCAGCGGATGGTTGAAGACCTCACTCTTTCCCGGCAGCTTACCCAGGAGGATATCGACGAACTGGAAAAACAGCTCGATGACATTACCCTGCTGGAGCCGATGCAGAGGGAGGCCGATCTCCTGAGCCTGCTCGATTGCTTCTACAGCTACCTCGACTGGCTCAAGGACCGTATCGAAGAGTTCGAAGAGGACCTTGGAGAGATTTCCACCGACACACTGCCCGGGAGCGAATTTCTGGATAACAGCCTGGGAGAGATGGCGGCCATGCTGAAGGAACAGGAGAAGGTGCTGCAGGATAAGGTAAGCCGGTTCCGGGGGGAGGAAAAACGGCTTGCCGGAATCCTTGAGCGGAGGCGGCTGTTGCAAGCGAATTTCAACGATCTGCAGCAGCAGCTTGCCAGTATTGAGAGAAAACTGGCCGACCATGAGCAGCATAAGCCATCCGAAAAGGAGAAGGCGCATGCAGCCCGCATACGGGTTGATGTGGGGGTTGTCCAGTCCGAGCTCCTTTCCCTCCCACAGGTGGATGAGGATATCCTCAAACATTACGCTGTGATAATCGAAAGGGGAAGATGGGAGTCTGAATGGCTCGCCTTGAAAGTCGATGAATACGGAATGCTCAGAGAGGTGGCCCCCCTGCTGCCACGGGAAACAACCCAATTTGCCGCGCAAATGGACGGTGCGTTCCAGCGGACGGTTCGTGGTTACGAGAAAGAGATTAATCGCCTGAATAGAAAAATAGACGAACTGGATAGATTGCGCTCCCGGATAACACCCGCCGGCACGCTGCGGGAGATGGACCGATCCCGTGAGCTGGCGGATTTTTACGAACGGCTGCAGATCAGGTATAACGACACGATCAACCGGATCAGGATCCGGATCGGCGCCTGGCAGGCCGAATCAGCCGAAGTCAGATCGGTCAAGCCGTAATATCTGATAAGGGAGTTACTCATTCAAACAATACCTCCTTCCCTGTTGACATTTCAGCAATATTCATCTATCTTCTCTCCACATCACCAGGCGATGGAGTTCGCCTATAACCGCTTCCGCATCGAAAGCTGATGACTCCTACCTTTAATCGAAGGTAGGAGTTTTTTTTTCAGGGGGGGATTATGTACGAGGTCTGGGGAATTGCCGCACTCTGGCTGGGACTTGCCCTTGTCGCCACGCTCTTTTCAATCTGGTTCCGCATCGCCACGGCCCTTTCGGAGATCGTGGTCGGCACCGTGGCGCAACTGATTATCGGCGCGCTGATCGGCACAACAATAGGGTCGGATCAGCCCTGGATAAAGTTCATAGCCGGCACCGGGGCGATTGTCCTCACCTTTCTGGCGGGGGCCGAGATCGACCCCGTCGTTTTCCGGGCACGGTGGAAAGAAGCCATCGCAATCGGCTTCGTCTCTTTCCTGGGTCCCTTCCTCGGCTGCACCGCCCTCGCTTACTATCTCCTCCACTGGACCGTCAAGGCAAGCTGGCTCTCCGGGGTCGCCATGTCGACCACCTCGGTGGCCGTAGTCTATGCGGTCATGCTGGAGTTGGGGCTGAACCGGACCGATTTCGGCAAGGCGGTGCTGGCCGCCTGCTTCATAACAGACCTGGGGACGGTCGTCGCCCTGGGCCTCATATTCGCTCCGTTCTCAATGAAGACCCTGATCTTTGCCGTAACGGGAATCGCGGCCTTTTTCATTCTTCCATATCTCACCCCTTGGTTCTTCAAGCGTTATGGCGGGAGGCCGTCGGAACTGGAGGCCAAGTATCTTCTCTTCATCCTCTTCGGCCTGGGCTCCCTGGCGACCTGGGCCGACAGCGAGGCGGTCCTTCCCGCCTACGTCGTGGGGATGGTCCTGGCCGGGACGGTGGGGAAGGACCACCTCCTCATCCGGCGGCTGCGCACCCTCACCTTCGGTCTACTCACCCCGTTCTATTTCATCCGGGCCGGTTCGTACGTGTCGATACCCGCCCTTCTGGCCGCGCCGATTCCGCTTTTGATAATGTTCCTCGGCAAGATGGCGACGAAGATCTTCAGTGTCTACC
>JBGQDJ010000365.1:0-3268 GCA_041495805.1 Geobacteraceae bacterium | reverse complement strand
TCTTTTCTGAAAAGGGCGCCGGTCGGGATTTCACGCAGCTGCGCCGGATTCTGAGCCAATGCTCCGCCATCCCACTTGTGCTCCCATCTCCACGGGTCATTCTTAATGAAAAGCGATCTTTTCTCGTAACCTCAGTTTTATGGGGATTAATAATCCCTGATTTGATTTTCAGCGTATCCATTCCCCGGCGCCCCGGCCCGGCAAACCACCCGATAGATTGGCCTGCTTTAAATAGTCCTGCTTAATTGGCTGGTTAGACACCGTCACAATCTGTGGTAATTTTTTAAAAAAAGGTTTTATTTCGTCCATAATTATGCTAAATTTCTCAAAATCATTTACACGGCTTCTCGGGGAACTCAAAAAGCTGCCTGGAGTTGGCGAAAAAACCGCCCTGAGGCTCGCCTTCCATTTATTGAAATCACCTGAATCAGCAAACGCCCTGGCTGAAAACCTGCTGGAGGTTATCCGGACTGTGCGTTTTTGTTCCGTATGTTTCGGCATAACCGAAGATGATCCATGTTTTATCTGCGCTAGTGACAGGGACGTAAAGATAATCTGCGTGGTGGAAGAGCCACAGGACCTGCTGGCGGTTGAACGGAGTCACGCCTTCAGGGGGCGCTACCATGTGCTTCAGGGGGCTCTGTCGCCGCTGAACGGGATAACCCCCGGCCGTCTCAGGATTGCGGAACTGATAAAGCGGCTCGAAGAGGGTAAAGCGGAAGAGGTGGTTCTGGCGACCAACTTTTCCATTGAAGGCGAAGCCACCGCGCTCTACCTCACAAGGCTTATCAAGCCGCTGGGTCTGAAGGTGAGCAGATTGGCCCACGGCATACCGATGGGAAGCGATCTTGAATATGTGGACGCTGCAACAGTGCAGCGGGCCATGGAAGGGCGCAACGAATTATAAAAGGCTTCACATGAAGCCCAGGTGCAGCGTTGCACTACAACCTGAGTCATTGCGGCGTGTTCCATCCAAGCCCCTTTCTCAGGTTTTCCACGCTTGTCGATCAATAAAAAGATGCGGAATATAGATCAAACAGGAGGAAAATTATGAGTCGCAGATTGATAACCATTGATGGTAATACCGCCGCAGCACATGTTGCCCACGCCACCAATGAGGTGATTGCCATCTACCCCATCACCCCCTCTTCGGTCATGGGAGAGATATCCGATGCAAAGAGCGCGGCAGGTGAAAAAAATATCTGGGGAACGGTGCCGACCGTCGTTGAACTTCAATCGGAAGGAGGAGCTTCGGGAGCGGTGCATGGCGCTTTGCAGGCAGGCGCGCTGACGACCACGTTTACCGCCAGCCAGGGGCTTCTGCTGATGATCCCCAATATGTTCAAGATCGCCGGCGAACTGACCCCCACTGTATTTCATGTCTCGGCCCGCGCCATTGCAGCCCAGGCCCTCTCCATATTCGGCGACCATTCGGATGTCATGTCCTGCCGCACAACCGGCTGGGCCATGCTCTGCTCCAACAACTCCCAGGAAGTCATGGACTTTGCCCTGTTTTCCCAGTCGGCCACTCTCCGTTCCCGCGTGCCGTTCCTCCATTTCTTCGACGGGTTCAGAACCTCTCACGAAGTCCTCAAGGTAGAGGAGTTGACCTATGACGATATGCGCGCCATGATGGACGATGACCTGATCGCCGCCCACAGGGCGCGCGCACTGTCGCCCGACCATCCGGTCATGCGCGGCACCGCTCAGAACCCTGATGTTTATTTCCAGGGGCGTGAGACAGTCAATCCCTTTTACCCCGCATGCATAAACATTGTCCAGGAAGAGATGGACAAGTTCGCCAAACTGACCGGCCGCCAGTATAAGCTGATTGAATACGTAGGCGCGCCGGATGCGGAAAGTATCATCATTGTAATGGGTTCCGGCGCCGACACGGTCCACGACACCGTTGAAAACCTTGCGGCCCAGGGTGAGAAGGTCGGCGTGATAAAGATTCGCCTCTATCGCCCCTTCCCCATGGACGCCTTTATTGCGGCCCTGCCGAAAAGCGTAAAGAAGATCGCCGTGCTCGACCGGACCAAAGAGCCGGGAGCCCTTGGCGAGCCCCTCTATCTGGATGTCCGCACCGCCATCGGCGAAGCCATGGCCGAGAAAAAGGCGAAGTTCAAGAGCTATCCACTGATTGTCGGCGGCCGTTACGGCCTCGGTTCCAAGGAGTTCACGCCCGCCATGGTTAAGAGCGTCTTCGACAACCTGAATATCGACCAGCCGAAGAACCATTTCGTGGTCGGCATAGTTGAAGACGTGACCGGCTGCAGCCTGGTTTACGACCCCTCGTTCCGCAATCCGGCCGAAGGGGTCTACCAGGCCATGTTTTACGGTCTCGGCTCCGACGGCACCGTCGGCGCCAACAAGAACTCCATCAAGATCATAGGCGAGCTGACCGACAACAATGCCCAGGCCTATTTCGTTTACGACTCCAAAAAGGCCGGCTCCATGACCACCTCGCACCTCCGTTTCGGGAAAAAATATATCCGCGCCCCCTACCTGGTGGATTCCGCCGATTTCGTCGCCTGCCACAACTTCTCATTCCTGGAGAAGTACGACATGCTGTCAAAGGCGAAGAAAGGCGCTACGTTCCTCCTCAATTCCCCGTTCAGCAACACGGAGATATGGGACAACATGACGGCCGATGTGCAGCGGCAGATCATCGACAAAAAGCTCAAATTCTACGTCATCAACGCTGTCAAGCTGGGCGAGGATATCGGTCTCGGCCCCCGCATCAACGTCATCATGCAGACCGCCTTCTTCAAAATCTCCAATATCATCCCGCTGGATACAGCGCTGGAGCATATCAAGGATGCAATCAAGAAAACATACGGCAAGTCCGGCGAAAAGGTTGTCCAGATGAACTACCAGGCCGTCGAAGCGGGACTCAACAACCTTGCGGAGGTTAAGGTGCCATCCAAGGTGACCAGCACCATCAAAAAGCCCCCCGTGGTCAGCGCCGACGCCCCCGAATTTGTCAAGAAGACGACAGCCCCCATCATCGCCGGGATCGGCGACACTCTTCCGGTTTCCAGGATGCCCGCCGACGGCACATTCCCGACAGCCACCTCCCGGTTTGAGAAGCGCAATATCGCCATCGAGATCCCCGTATGGGACGACCAGCTCTGCATCCAGTGCGGTCTCTGCTCCTTTATCTGCCCCCACGCCGTTATACGGATGAAGGCCTATGACGAATCCGCCTTGAAAGGAGCTCCTGCCTCCTTCAAATCGGTCGATTGCAAGATCACCGAAATGAAAG
>JBGQDJ010000364.1:0-3268 GCA_041495805.1 Geobacteraceae bacterium | reverse complement strand
TCACCACCAGTAAATCGAGCATTGTAGTAACTGGTAAGGTCATTGATGCGACAAGCAAGGTCAAGGTGACCATCAACATGAACGGCCGAACCTATACTCCTCAGGTTGAAGATGGCGCATTCAGGCAGAGGCTGAGCTTCACACGCGCCAAGCTGTACGCAATTACCGTGACTGCTACGGACGCAGCAGGCAACAGCAGTACAGTGATCAGAAACGTGATCTTCAGCAACAGTCAAAGTGGAGAACGTGAAGACGATTAAATCGGAACGAACCTGGTAAAAAAAGTCCCCGCTTTCGGGCGGGGACTTTTCCTGAATATTGTCAGGTTCATTCTGCAGCTTGGAAACATCAAAGCCGCCCCAATTAGAAACGGGCGGCTTTTTTTTGCATTACCCCGGAGAAACAGGGCTAAATATTCTGTGGATTGGTAAAGGATTATCTTCCTGTTTGAAACATGACCTTTTTATACCCCCGCAACGTCTCTTATTTTCTCTTTCACCACATCCGGATCGAACGGTTTGAGGATATAGCCCTTGGCGCCGGCCTTCCGCGCCTCTTCCACCAACCCTTCCTGCCCCAGTGCGCTGCACATCACTACCTTGGCTTTCCCGTCAATGGCGATGATTTCATTCAACGCCTCGATGCCGCTTTTCAGAGGCATTACAATGTCCATGGTTGTGATGTCCGGCAAGCATTCAAGGTACTTTTTCACCGCATCCTCGCCATCGACCGCTTCTCCAACTACAGTCCAACCCTCTTCTTCCACGATTCCGCGCAGCAGGTGGCGCATGAACATCGTGTCATCAACGATCAGAATTTTTAGACCCATTTAAATCCTCCGTTAGGGCAGATTATAGCGCCAGGTCGGTGAAAATGGCCCCGGGATTGCGTGCGAAACAGCATAGCCGGATAACGCCGGTCAGGCAAGCATTTTTTGCCGGACCCGATTGAAAAATGAGCCCAGACTCCGGGATAAATTGTCAGGCTTATAACTTTAACTCTCGACAAACTGGAAATATTGCCATATATTTTTCGCATACTGTATACAATTAAAGGGTCGCCAGTGACCAGTGACCAGCGACTTGAACCCTGAACCCGTAAAGGAGCTCACCATGCCCACCAAGGAATTTCACTACCAGGAACCCTTCCCGGTCGGTCCCGACAGTGCCGGCTACCGCCTTTTGACGAGAGACGGCGTTTCTCTGGTTCGATTTGAAAAAAGGGATATCCTCAAGGTTGACCCGGAGGCCCTGGCTTATCTGGCCAACCAGGCGATGCGGGATGTCTCTTTTCTGCTTCGACCAGAGCACAACGAGATGGTCGCCAGGATCTTATCCGATCCGGAAGCATCCATGAACGACAAGGGGGTGGCGATCGCCCTCCTGCGCAATGCCGAGGTCTCCGCCGGCTTCGAACTCCCCTTCTGCCAGGACACAGGTACTGCCACCATAGTGGCGAAAAAGGGGGAGCAGGTCTGGACAGGCGTGAATGATGAGGAGTACCTGAGCCAAGGGGTCTACAAGACCTATACGGAAGAGAACCTGCGCTATTCCCAGACTGTTCCCCTTGACATGTACCAGGAGATAAACACCGGCACCAACCTCCCCGCACAGATTGATATTTACGCTACAACCGGGGCCGAGTACAAATTCCTTTTCGTAGCCAAGGGTGGCGGCTCCGCAAACAAGACTTACCTCTACCAGGAGACAAAGGCGCTCCTCAACCCGGCGGCCCTGGAGAAGTTCCTCATAGAAAAGATGAAGAGCCTCGGCACCGCCGCCTGCCCCCCTTATCATCTTGCCTTCGTCATCGGCGGCACCAGTGCAGAGGCCTGCCTGAAGACAGTAAAACTCGCCTCTGCCAAGTACCTTGACGGTCTGCCGACCGAGGGGAACGAATATGGCAGGGCGTTTCGCGATCTGGAACTGGAGCGGAAGGTTCTCGAAGCAGCCCATAGTTTGGGGATAGGCGCCCAGTTCGGCGGCAAGTACTTCGCCCACGATGTGCGCATTATACGCCTCCCGCGCCATGGCGCGTCCTGCCCGGTCGGTATGGGGGTCTCCTGCTCCGCCGACAGGAACATCAAGGCAAAGATCAACAGGGAAGGTATCTGGCTCGAAGAGATGGATCGTGATCCGGGAAGACTTATTCCCGACGCCTACCGGAAAAAGCACGAGCATGGCGTGCGAATCGACCTGAACAGACCGATGAAGGAAATCCTCGCCGATTTGACAAAATACCCTGTCGCCACTCCTCTCCTCCTTACCGGCACCATAATTGTCGGCCGTGATATTGCCCACGCCAGGTTCAAGGAGATAATCGACAAAGGGGAAGCTGTGCCCGACTACCTACTCAAGCATCCGATCTATTACGCAGGCCCGGCAAAGACCCCGACGGGCAAATCCTCCGGCTCCTTCGGTCCTACCACGGCGGGACGGATGGACTCTTACGTCGAACTCCTCCAGTCCAGAGGTGCCTCACTCATCATGATCGCCAAAGGAAACCGGAGCCGGCAGGTCACCGACGCCTGCATGGAATACGGCGGCTTTTACCTCGGCTCTATCGGAGGCCCGGCGGCGCTTCTTGCCCATGAAAACATCAAGAAGGTGGAGTGCCTGGATTTCCCGGAACTGGGCATGGAGGCGGTCTGGAAGATTGAGGTGATCGATTTCCCGGCCTTTATCCTTGTGGACGACAAGGGGAACGATTTCTTCACGGAGTTGGGTTGCTGATTGAGGTGTTTACTTCCGCCGTACTTGCGATACAATTACTCTGTCAAGGCATAACTCGAATTGAGTTAAATAATTTATTGGGGGAGGTAGAGATGACCGACAACAATAACAGAGTAACGGCAGGGGCACTCATGCTGGTTGCGGGGGGTATCATCGGCGCTGGGCTCGCACTTCTGTTCGCGCCTCAATCAGGGAAACGGACCCGTAAGGATATTGCCCGCCTTGCAAAGAAAACTAAGTATAAGGCGGAAGATATCGTGGAGAATTTTGTCGACACCGTTTCCGAGATGGCCGATGCGGTGGGGGATAAGGCGGCCGATATCCTTGACCAGGGGAAGGATCTTGCCCATGACGCCAAGAAAGAGTTGCTGAGGGCGCTTGAAGATGGGCAGTCGAAGCTGGAAAAGCAGAGGGCGAAACTTGCCAAGATGATCGGGTGATTTCAGTTTCATACGCAACAAGAAAGGGGGCTTTTTTGCCCCCTTTCTCGTAGGCGAATTTGCGAGCAGTGAACTGCCCAGGGTTTGATCCATATG
>JBGQDJ010000363.1:0-3293 GCA_041495805.1 Geobacteraceae bacterium | reverse complement strand
GTGGAACTGGCGGATATGAGGGCTCAAGCTGAGATGATATCCCTCATCCGCGATTTGTCTGATCACCGCTTACATACAAGGGAAACGGCAATGAAACAGCAAGCAGACCTTGAAAAATCGCTGAATGCCGGCGACCCTACCAAAGTACAGAAAGAGAAATTCTCAGATTTAATGAAAGGATTCGCGGTGCTGTCGGAGGAGCTTACCCCCAGAGAGTGGCTTGATTTTACAGTCAATTATGGCAAGCAGGTAAATGGAAGTGTGAAGAAACTTAAAGAAGAGGCCGACGGCGCTAAGAATAAAGCTGACCAAGACAGTCAGAAATTGCAGTAAATGGTATCTGAGTTGTTTACAAAACCCTGCTCTCAGACAAAAGCAATGAAAGGAGGAAATTAATGAAAAAAGAAGATCTTACGCCCGAACAGATAAATCTGTACTGGGACAGTTATTTCGCCGTGGTAGATACCCTTATTGCTGCACAAGGCAAGCTTCAACAGCTTGAAGATGATGCCACTGATCTCGGCGAGCGAAGCGGTTACCGTGCCGACAGGTTGCGCATCGAAGCTGATATTGAGCTTATGCGTGCAAAAAGGGTAGCATTCAATGCGGGGAGTTCAATAATCAAAGAGCCGGACCAGGGTACGGTGGATTCCGTAGTAGCCCTGGGGAAAGAGGTTGCCGACAAAACTGCTCAAAGTGCTGAGGCAGCAGCCATTGTTCATATTGCCACACAGGCTATCAATGAGTTTAACAAAGTCCAGTAAGGCTGAAGTGGAAACGAGGAGCTGACAGATTCTTAGAGAAGTTACGGGGCCGGATCACCAAGTCACTAATTAAATTTGGTGATTTGCTCCCTGGCGAGTTATACAACATCGGGATTTGGAGGATTTATAATTGTCTGAAAAGGAAATTCCACCAATAAGACATTGGGGAAGAAGTGATGACTGAACTGGCCGTCAACAAAGGAGTCCATTAATAATATCAAATTATGTATAACGTTAACCTGATCCCGTCGAAAGATCATGGTGGAGCATCTATAAAGCATGCAGATCTTTCTGGATATTGATATGACTTGTGCGAAGAACAAAAGGAGTTTCTCATGATCATCAGAGCAAACAACGAAATCAGTTCAACAGGAGTACAAAGAAGCGGAAGATTGTTTTTCAGTCTTGCACTAATGGGTATCTGCCTCTGGGGAACAACACCGGCATGCGCCGGCATGGTCTCCGGCGAAGTGCGCGAGAACGGGCAGTATTTGAGGGACTCCAGGATCGAGTTGAAAGATTCGATGAATAACCGCTTCATCGTAAGGACCGACAAGAGCGGGCAATATCGCGTCAATCTGCCTCCAGGGATATATCGGGCAAACAACATCAAAGATAAAAGAAAAAGAGCACTCATCCAGAGCTCTCCTCAGCCGAGCCAGCAAAATATTGATCTTGGTAGGAGGTGAATGATGAGCGACGAGCGTGATGCGAGGCGAAGTTTCTATGAAAAGTATGGAAGTACAATCACACCCGTCCTTCTGACCGCGCTTTTTTCCCTTGTCGGTGTGCATATTTCATCCACATACCAGGCGAATACATCGGCAACCCAGCTTATCAGTGAGCGCGAAAAGGCCGAGAGCGAACTCCGCGCCTCCATGTTCAAGGATCTCATCGGCCCTATCATCGGCGACCCGAAAAAAATACCTCCCGAACGGGAGCGGTTGCTCGTCGAACTCCTGGCGCTCAATTTCGGGGAGCATTTTGAGTTAAAGCCGCTCATGCGGGAAGTTGACAGAAAGCTCGCGATCGCCGAGGGATCAGCTTCAAACGGGAGCAATCGGGAACGTCTCGAACAGGAGCGGAATTCGCTCCGTTCGATAGCCCGCCGCGTCTCTTCCCGTCAGATAGCGATGCTGTTAAACCAGGGGACAGCGGGTGATAAGACCAGCATTTTGCCTTTGGCGTTTATTGAATGGGGAGAAAAAGAAAAACTTTCATTAAGAGACAATCAGGAGCAGATAAGGCAAGGATACCTGAAAACCAAGCAGGTGGGGACAATAGGCCAGGGAGAAACAATCAGGCTCTGTTCCCCTGACCACAAATACATGGCGTTGATCGCGCTCAATAAATGTGATTGGCGGAACCAGGCATGTACCATACATATCAACATCATGGGAAAGGAATGTTTGCCTGGTCAAGCGAATCCATCAGAAGATCCGGGGCCCACAACCAAATCGATGGATGCCGACCCTGCGGCGGACCTGGAATTCGAATCCGGGTGGTTTGATTTCCCGCTGACCGACAACACCCTTCTCTCGGATGGCAACCGGTTTGCCATTATCATGCAGGAATTCGATCCAGAGTTTCACACAGTGGCCATTAATTTTGTGTGGTTCCCGAAGGCATATTTCGCGCCACGGGAGCGTCCGATCAACTATGCCGACATCAGGAAGAAGCTCAAAATCGAGCCGAATAAATGAGGAAGATATTCCGGGTGTAGTGTTCTGAAAGTAAGAATCAATCTAACAGTCCATCAAAGTCGCCTGTAATTAAGTGAAAGGAGAAATCACCGTGGCAACACCAAAGTCACCTCTTAAATCCCCCGCACCAACCGCCCCCGCAATCCGCAAGGTTGTTTACGGATGGCTCCCCGACATCCCTGACATTCGGGATCATCAGTACTGTACTGTCCGGAAGCTCCCGGCGAAGCTCCCGGCCAAAGTCGATCTCCGCCCCGGCTGCTCAAAGGTGGAGGACCAGAAAGACCTCGGAAGCTGCACAGCCAACTCCCTGGCCGGCGCTCTGGAATTCCTGATGAAGAAGGACAAGGTTAAATTTGCCGACATGAGCCGCCTCTTTATCTACTACAACGAGCGGGTCATCGAGCATTCGGTGAAGACCGATTCCGGGGCCATGATCCGCGATGGAAAGACCCTCGCCAAGCAGGGGGCCTGCACGGAGAAGAATTGGCCCTACGACATCACCAGGTTTACCGTAAAGCCCCCCAAGGCATGCTACACGGAGGCCCTCAACTATCAGATCCTTTCCTACGCCCGCCTCAACACCCTTGACGAGATGCGCGCCTGTCTTGCCGAAGGTTTTCCCTTCGCCTTCGGCTTTTCAGTTTACGATGGCTTCGAATCCCAGCAGATGGCCAAGACCGGAGTGCTCGATATGCCCAGCAGATGCTTGGGGGCCACGCCGTGCTGGCGGTCGGCTACGATGATGCTGCCAAGCGCTTAATCGTTCGCAACTCGTGGGGGACGGCATGGGGTATGAAGGGTTATTTCACCATGCCATACGCCT
>JBGQDJ010000362.1:0-3308 GCA_041495805.1 Geobacteraceae bacterium | reverse complement strand
TCTTCGAATTTCGGCAGTTGACCGGTAGCGGTCATGCTCTCCCTGTTTACCATAAAGGGCGGAAGCATTTCAACATAATTGTGCCGACCGGTATGAAGGTCGAGCATAAAGTTGATGAGCGCCCTTTCCAAGCGAGCGCCGGCCCCTTTATACAAGGTAAATCGTGCTCCGGTAAGCTTGGCGCCACGTTCAAAATCCAGTATTCCCAATGTTTCGCCGAGTTCCCAGTGAGGTTTCGGTGGAAAGGAGAAAACCGGGGGTTCGCCCCATTTTCTAACCTCCACGTTGTCGGACTCAGACGCGCCGATCGGCACAGCCTCATTGGGGATATTCGGCATGGTCATAAGGAATTGTTCAAGGCCTTCTTCGATACCCTTCAGTTCCTCATCGAGCGACTTGATCCGGACTCCGACCTCGCGCATCTCTGCAATTTGTGCCTGGGCTTGACTCTTGTCCTTGATCTTGCTTATCTCATCGGAAACACGATTGCGCAATGCCTTCAGCTCTTCGCTTTGCCGCAGAAGCTCCCGGCGCCTGGAGTCCAGTTCCCTGAAGCCGGTCAGGTCCAGACTTCCACCCCTGGTCTTGAGGCGGGCTTCAACGGTTTCCAGATTGTCCCGGAGGGATTTGCTGTCCAGCATACGAAAAACCTTTACTTTGGGTTAAAGAAAGCTATATTTTTTATCACTTGCAGAAGGACAAGTCAACATTTTTTGCCATAAGGCTGTATAGATGCGATTCCTTACGAAGTTCATTTTTTGTGCGGCAGCGGTTTTTCTGATCCCCGGCCAGTCATTCGCCAGGGTAATCGTTATCAATGCCGTAGGCGATATCATGCTCGCCGGCTCAGTCACATCAACCCTCAAGAAACAGGGTTATGACTATCCTTTTGCGGCAACGGCAGCGGAGCTGCATAAGGGTGACATCTCCATAGGCAATCTGGAATCTCCCATAACACGGGGGGGAAAAGAATTTACCGGCAAGAAATACCGATTCCGGTGCGCGCCGCAAAGCGCGCCTGCTTTGAGAAACGCAGGCTTCTCGGTTGTCACCCTCGCCAATAACCACATGATGGACTTCGGCGCCTCTGCTCTGGAGGAGACCCGACAGCTTCTTTACCGGTCTGGTATCAGCTTTGCCGGGGCAGGGAGGTCGCTGGCCGAAGCACGTCGGGCTACATTAATAAATGTCAGGGGAATAAGGGTTGCTTTTCTGGCATACTCCCTGACCTTTCCCGACCTTTTCTACGCCACCGCCAAACGCCCGGGCACCGCTCCCGGCATTTCCCGCTTCTACAGGGAAGACATCGCCGCTGCAAGAAAGGAGGCCGATTACGTTGTGGTTTCCTTTCACTGGGGAGCGGAATCGGCATCGCAGCCGAGACCTTATCAGATAACCGCTGCCCATGGCGCAATTGATGCCGGGGCCGATGTGGTGATCGGCCACCATCCACATGTGCTGCAGGGTATAGAGCGCTACAAAAACGGTATAGTCTTTTACAGCCTCGGGAACTTTGCCTTTGGATCTTTCAGCAGATATTCCGACAGGAGTGTAATCGCCAGGATCACCCTGGAAAACGGGGTTAAGGGGGTCGAACTGGTTCCCTTGAATGTGCTGAACCATGAAGTGCATTTCCAGCCACAAGTGCTGTCGGGAAAGAATGGGCAAAAGGTCATAGACCATCTGACCAGGATTTCCAGGCGGTGGAACACTCTTGTATCCGCCACAGATGGGCGTTTCATGGTCAGGTTTAACGGAGATAACAGAGTTGCCTGGAAATAAAGGGGGCTTGCATGTTTCGGCTGTTCGTGGCAATAGATCTGCCCGAAGAGATAAAAAACGCGGTTGAAGGAATTGCCGACAGGGACCTTGCCGGGGCAAGATGGGTCCCTCGGGAGCAACTCCACCTGACATTGCGTTTCATCGGCGATGCGGACGAAAAGATCTTTCAGTCCGTTAAAAATGTGTTGGGGAGTGTCAGGGGAACCCCCTTATTACTGACCATGAAAGGAGTTGGTCATTTCCCCCCGGGAAGGGAACCTCGTGTGCTCTGGGTTGGGATGGAGGAAAGCGGGCATCTGCGAGACCTGCAAAATAAAATCGAACAGTCGATAATTAATGCCGGTATCGCTGCGGACGAGCGCAGGTTCTCCCCCCATATCACCATAGCACGTTTAAGGGAAACCCCCTTGGCTGAAGTTGCATCACTGGAAGGGATGCAGCGGCAATTCAGCGCCGGACCGTTTTCCGTTGAGGAATTTTATCTCTATTCCAGCACCCTCACCCGCGAAGGCGCGATCCACAGACGGGAAGCCGCCTACCGGCTTTAACCTTGTACCCGCTAGAAGCTGCAACTTGACAGGCCATGTTTTGCGCAGTACTGCTGATGGTACTCCTCTGCCTTCCAGAAAGCGCCGGAGCGGGTGATCTCCGTGACGATGGGGCCGGAGTGACTGCCCGACTCCTCTTCACTCGCCAGGGAAGCCTCGGCCCGATCCTCCTGCTCAGTTGTATGGCAGAAGATGATCGATCGATAGTTGCTCCCCACGTCGGCTCCCTGCCGGTTCAGCTGGGTCGGATCATGGCAACCCCAGAAGATCCGCAGGAGTTCATCATAGGATATCCTGTCGGGATCGAAAGTCACTTCCACAACTTCCGCGTGGCCGGTGGTGCGGCTGCACACTTCTTCGTATGTCGGGTTTTCCTTAGAGCCGCCCATGTAACCGGCCCGGGTGGAGACAACTCCATCCGTCTCTCTGAAAACTTGCTCCACATGCCAGAAGCACCCTGCACCGAACGTAGCCTTTTCCATATAACACCTTTTATATTTATTTGGTTTTCAATCCATGAGTCGTGGGAACGTATGTCTGCTCGTCTGCTGCTGTCTCCCGACACAACCGGAGAAACTCCATGACGAATCGGTAGGTAATCCCCCAGAGCAACGGCTTTCCTGCCTGGGGTAGGCGTATCGCCGGCTGAACAAAAAACTCCCCGCCAAATTGGACCGGCGCCGTGATGTGACGTTCGGGGGAGTCGAGATGAGCGAGATAGACCCAGAAGAGGTCGCGCACCTCATGACTCAGATTGAACGTGGGGATATCGCCCGAACCGTAAACATGACATGACACCAGAATCGGCAGGCGGGAGCCTGCAATGTCGCAGAGATGGCCGAGATAGGCGCTGCCGCGAAGGTCGAGGCCTATCTCTTCCAGCGTCTCTCGCTCGGCTGCCTGCCGCGGGGAGTTGTCTTCTTCTTCAAGTTTTCCGCCGGGGAAGCCGATGTCCCCCGACCATGGGTCGCCGTCACG
>JBGQDJ010000361.1:0-3314 GCA_041495805.1 Geobacteraceae bacterium | reverse complement strand
GGAAATCCGCCGGTGGATAGTGGGCGGGTTTTGCCGCGCTCTTGATGAATTCCGTGCTCTTGATGATCAATATTTTTTACCTGCCTCTATAAACTTCAGTTCGGCGCATTATAAACGGACGCAGCCGGTCTGACAAGCGTTAGATTCAGCGCTGCATATGGCAACGATATTGCGATGTGGTATTCTTCCAAGCATAAACTTCAAAGGGAAACTCCGTAATCAATCCGGCTTTTGCTTTCCGTTATTTGCTTTATCTCCCCCGGCAAAAGGGTCTGAGCAATAAAAGAGTGTAAGTCGCTTGTTTCGTAATTGTTTTTCTGATATTATTCCAGGCTAATCAATTCATTCTTTTTTTTGCATATATTCTGATCCGGACAAAATTGTTCTCATCCGGAATTTCCGAATGAAAACAAACTCTCATCTTGAGGTATTGACTTTTTGAACTCACCCGGCCAACTCGTGGTTTTTTCCCTTGATGACCTGCATTATGCCCTGGATCTTTCGGCTGTGGAAAGAACAGTGCATATGGTTGAAGTAACTCCCCTGCCGCAGGCTCCGGAAATAATTGTCGGTGTTATCAACTTTCAGGGGCAAATAATCCCGGTCCTGAATATCCGTAGGCGCTTCCGCCTTCCCGAGCGGGCCGCCGCGCTCACCGATCAACTACTCATAGCCCGTATGAAACGGCGTACCGTCGCGCTTGTGGTCGATGCGGTCCGCTCTGTCATGGAACGTCCGTCATCGGAGATATCAGAGCCTGAGGCCGTTGTTCCAGGCATGGAATACGTCAAAGGTGTTGTAAAATTCGCGGACGGGATGATTTTCATCCATGACCTGGACGACTTCCTATCGCTTGAAGAGGAGTGTGCCCTGGAATCGGCAATCGGCCGGGAAGAGTCGACGAAATTGCAGGAATAAATGACCCACACGATTTCCGATCAGCTATTGGGCCAATGCAGCGATTTCATCACTCTCCGCTTCGGCCTGCACTTTCCGAAAAAGCGCTGGCGCGACCTGGAGCGGGGGCTTGTCCGTGCCGCCCGCGAGCTTGGTTTCACCGATGCGGATTCATGCATCCGCCGGCTTGTAACGGAGCAACTGACAAAGGAGCAGGCCGGGGCACTTGTCTGTCACCTGACAATTGGCGAAACCTACTTTTTTCGGGAGAAAAAGTGTTTCGAGGCCCTGCAAACGCATATTTTACCGGCGTTTATCGACTCCAGACGGGGACGGGAGCAGCGCCTGAGGGTCTGGTGCGCCGGGTGCTCGACCGGCGAGGAACCTTATTCTGTTGCCATCCTGCTGCAGAGGATGATCACCGACCTTGCCAAATGGAACATCACCATTCTGGCGACCGATATCAATCCTTCCTCTCTGCGCAAAGGGACCCATGGGGAATACGGCGACTGGTCGTTTCGCGATACCCCGCGTTGGGTAAAGGAGAAGTATTTCACCACGAACAGCGAAGGGCGCCGAGTGATATCCGATGCTGTAAGGAAAATGGTGACATTCGCCCCGCTCAATCTGGCGCGAGACCCCTATCCGGCGCTCACCAACAACACCAATGCGATGGATGTCATCTTCTGCCGGAACGTTCTCATGTACTTCGCTCCCGAACAGATCAGGGGGGTCATCGACAAGTTCCGCCATTCTCTGGTGGACGGCGGCTGGCTTATCGTCAGCCCCTGCGAGACCTCGCATGAACTTTTTGCCGAATTTTCAACCGTGCAGTTGAATGGCACGATCTTCTACCGTAAAGACGATCATCAGGAGGAATCCCTACCGGCCCCCATTTTGCAAAAGGGGGAGATAATCTCGCCGGCTACACTTTCGCAAATGAGGGAGGTAACCCCCCCGATCCCCCTTTTGCAAAGGGGGGAGGTCAGCACTTTTCCCGCGACTGCCCCGAACCCGGTCCAGGATGCTCCTCCCATTTCGCAGTACGATGAGGCGCTCCTCTCTTATCACCGGGGAGAATATGCCGATGCCGCGGCAAAGCTTGCCGGATTCCTGACGAACATCCCGCAGGGTGAGGCTTCTCCAGCTTTCGGGGAGGCTGCCGCACTGCTTACGCAGACATACGCCAACCAGGGGAACTTGACGTTGGCCCTTGAGTGGTCTGAAAAAGCCGTTGCAGCCGACCGTCTCAACCCTCGGCCATATTACCTGCAGGCGACCATCTTCCAGGAAAAGGGGGCCGATGACGCGGCCATCGTTTCCCTGAAAAGGGCCATCTACCTCGATCATGGGTTCGTCCTTGCCCACTTCGCCCTGGCCAATCTTACCCTGCGTCGGGGCAAGCCGAAAGAAGCGGCCCGACATCTGAAGAATGCCGCTTCGCTTCTGCATGCCTACGGTGATGAAGATACCCTGCCGGGATCGGAAGGAATGAGCTCCCGCCGGTTTGCCGAGATCATTGCCGCGACCAGGGAAAGTATTGAGGCAGGCAAAGGACAAAAGGCGAAAGGTTAAAGGGAGGGGTAGATGCCTCGCAAAAGGAAAGAAAACGAACGGGAAGAGAGGACGGTCATCGACTGGCAAATGGTCCGACAGCGCCTCGACGCTGTCACCGACAACCTCAGTCGCGGCATGACCCCTGCGGAAGAGAAAATTATTCTCAAGACCAGGGCACATGCGCTTGCACGCGAACCACTCCCTGATGTGACGGAGTCGGAGTTCCTTGAAATCCTGGAGTTTTCCCTGGCCTATGAATCATACGGGGTGGAGATGGCCTATGTAAGAGAGACCCGCCCGTTGCGGGAGATAACCCACGTCCCCTGCACGCCCCGGTTTGTCCTCGGCCTAATCAACGTGCGCGGCCGGATCATATCGGTCATAGATATCAAGAGGTTCTTCGACCTGCCGGAAAAGGGATTGACGGATCTCAACAAGGTCATAATAATGCACGATGGTGAAATGGAATTCGGCATCCTCGCGGATTCCGTCCTGGGGGTCCGGACAATTCCGCTGGCGGAATTGCAGCCCACTCTCCCTACCCTCAGCGGGGTCCGGGAAGAGTATCTGAAGGGTGTGACAAAAGATCGGATAGCGGTGCTGGACGGGAAAAAGCTCCTCAGCGACCGGAAAATCGTTGTCCATGAAGAGATTGATGAGTGAACAGGTCTATTTAGAATTTAATAGGGGAAGGGAGAGAGGTAATGTTCGGAAAACTCCAGATCAGGACAAGATTGTTGGGGAGCTACGCAATAATAGTGACGCTTATGATTATCTCCGGGGCATATGCCTTGAACAGGCTGGATTATGCGGCAAGCCGCACCACCGAGCTGTATGATCATCCGTTCACCGTAAGGAAG
>JBGQDJ010000360.1:0-3356 GCA_041495805.1 Geobacteraceae bacterium | reverse complement strand
TTTAGAAAACAAAATGTTTACAATTACTAAACTCTGGTTGCGGAGGTTTGCTTGAAGATCGGAGAGCGTTTGAAGCGCCTCAGGATGACCAATTCCCTTACCCAGGAAGAATTGGCAAGCCGTGCTGACCTTACCAAGGGATATATTTCCCAGCTGGAAAACGATGCCACTTCGCCGTCCATAGCCACGCTGAAGGATATCCTCGATGTGGTTGGGGTCAGCATGCAGGAGTTTTTCAGCGAGATTAGCGACGAGGATATCGTCTTCGGCAAGGATGCGCGGGTCCAGGCCACCGACGATGACGACAAGATCAAAGTCGAATTGCTGGTGCCCGGCGCCCAGAACCGGGAAATGGACCCGGTTCTCGTTACCCTGGATCCTGGCGGAGAGATGGATGAACAGCCTTTTCACGAAGGGGAGGAGTTCGGCTTCGTCCTTTTGGGCAAGGTCCAGCTCCGCCTTGATGACCGGCTCTACACGCTACAGAAGGACGAATGCTTCTATTTCACATCAGACAAGAAGCATTCCGTAAAGAATGTCGGCAAGGGACCGGCCAAAATACTGTGGGTAGTAACGCCACCCACCTTCTACTATTAGGGTTAGGGGAAACGCGCCTTTTTCGCCCTGGCTGCGTAAGTCTTCGGGATCGCTTGTGCTGCGTAGCGCTGCTACGCCTCCGCGCAATCCCTCGACAGCCTTGCCAGGACGAAGAAATCGCGTTTCCCGGACTTCATTTTTCATTTCACAATAGAGGATACGAGTATGAGTAAAGTTTTGATAATCGGTGCCGGAGGTGTTGGTGGTGTCGTAACCCACAAGTGCGCCCAAGCCAAGGACGTTTTTTCAGAGATCACCCTGGCGTCGCGCACGAAATCCAAGTGCGACGCCATAGCGGCGCAGATCGACTTCCCGATCAAAACGGCACAGGTCGACGCGGACAATGTCCCGGAACTTGTCGAACTGATCAAACGGGAAAAGCCGAGACTTGTCATCAATGTTGCCCTCCCTTATCAGGACCTGACCATCATGGACGCCTGCCTGGCGACCGACGTCGATTACCTCGACACCGCCAACTACGAGCCTCGCGACACCGCCCATTTCGAATACAGCTGGCAATGGGCTTACCAGGAGCGGTTTCGTGAGAAGGGGCTGATGGCGCTACTGGGAAGCGGCTTCGATCCGGGTGTGACAAATGTCTATACCGCACTGGCGGCCAGGAACCACCTGGACGTGGTGGAGGAGATCGACATCATCGATGCCAATGCCGGGAGCCACGGCCAGCCCTTTGCCACCAACTTCAACCCGGAGATCAACATCCGCGAGGTGACCGCTCCCTGCCGTCACTGGGAGAACGGCCGGTGGGTGGAAACCGGGGCACTCTCTACAAAGCACTCCTTCGATTTCCCCGAAGGGATCGGGCCGATGAACATCTATCGGATGTACCACGAGGAGATGGAATCGCTCGTGAAGCATATCCCGACCATAAAGAAGGCCCAATTCTGGATGACCTTCTCCGACAACTACCTGAAGCACCTGGAGGTGCTGCAGAACGTGGGGATGACCCGCATCGACGAGGTGGAGTTTGGCGGCCAGAAGATCGTCCCCCTGCAGTTCCTCAAGGCACTCCTCCCCGACCCCGGCAGCCTCGGCCCGCTTACCAAGGGGAAGACCTGCATAGGTGTCATCGCCCGCGGCCTCAAGGATGGAAAACGGAAACAGGTTTACATCTACAACATCTGCGACCACGAGGAGTGCTACCGGGAGGTCAAGTCCCAGGCCATAAGCTACACCACAGGTGTGCCGGCGGTGGTCGGTGCGATCATGATGCTGACCGGAAAATGGCACAAGCAGGGGGTATGGAACATGGAACAGTTCGATCCGGAGCCGTTCCTTGAGAGACTGTCGGTGATGGGACTGCCGACGGTGGTAGTGGAAGGGGAGTGGCCGGAGCTGTAGCTCGTTTCACGAGCAGGTTAAGGTATTCGTTCGCTACGCTCACAGGTAGAGGTAGAGAGAAGCTTAATCTTTTACTTTACCTTTACCTTTACCTGGGTTTCTATGATCGACATCGACAAAATTCTGCAACTCGCTCCTTCGCCAGCCTACGTGGTCGATCTGGGGCGGTTACGGGCGAACCTTGCCATCTTGGATGATGTCCAGCGGCGGTCCGGGGCGAAAATCCTGCTTGCCCTCAAGGGTTTTGCCATGTGGAGCGTCTTTCCGATAATCCGCGAGACCCTCCATGGTGTCTGCGCCAGTTCCCCATGGGAGGCGCGCCTGGGACGGGAGGAGTTTGGCCGGGAGGTGCACAGCTTTTCGCCTGGACTCCGCGACTCAGATGTCGTTGAACTCCTGGAGAACTCAAACCATCTTGTCTTCAACTCCTTTGACCAGATGGAGCGGTTCCGCCCGCTTTGGCAGAAGCATGCAGGACGGGTTTCCATAGGCCTGCGGGTCAATCCCGAGCATTCGGAAGGGCACACCCCGCTCTACGACCCCTGTGCCCCTTTATCGCGCCTCGGTATCCGCCGGGCGGAGTTCGAAGGGCGGTCTCTGGAAGGAGTTGAGGGGCTTCATTTCCATACTCTCTGCGAGCAGCTTTTCGAGCCTCTGGAGCGGACCGCGGCCGTATTCGAAAAGCGGTTCGGCGAGTTTCTGCCTCGGATGAAGTGGCTCAACCTGGGTGGCGGTCACCACATCACCCGCGAGGGGTACGATATCGACGGATTGGTGGAGCTGATCCGCCATTTCCGGGAGAAGTACAACCTTACGGTCTACCTGGAGCCGGGCGAGGCGATCGCCCTGAACACCGGCATCCTGGTGGGCGAGGTGCTCGATATCGTCCGTAACGAGATGGAGATCGCCATTCTCGATGTCTCCGTCACCTGCCATATGCCCGACGTGCTGGAGATGCCCTACCGGCCCTGCGTCCATGGCGGGTTCGAAGCGGGGGAGAAGGCCCATTCGTATCGCCTTGGCGGCCCGTCGTGCCTGGCCGGGGACGTCATCGGCGACTGGTCATTTGCATGGCCGCTGCAAATCGGCGACCGGCTCGCATTTCTCGACATGGCCCACTACACCATGGTCAAGAACACCACCTTCAACGGCATCCGCCTGCCGAGCATCTGCACATGGGAGCCGAAGACGGAGGAATTGAAAGTAGTACGCATTTTCGACTACGAAGATTTCAAGAAAAGGTTGTCCTGAAGGATATTGACAATTAACGGGAAAGAAGCAGCGATGTCAGATTCGTGATGATAACAGCGGATGAGAGGAGTCTGGCCCGCAGGCGTAGCAGCGCTACGTCGAGGAGCCGGGCGACGAGCCGCCGTTGTTAGCGCGCGAATATGGCATCG
>JBGQDJ010000359.1:0-3375 GCA_041495805.1 Geobacteraceae bacterium | reverse complement strand
CGCGACCATCTCGATTATCACCTGGACATGGAGTCTTATCTGGCAAGCAAGAAACGCCTTTTTTCGGAACTCCTCTCTCCTGACAAGATCAAACCGCGACGCATGGCCGCGGTCAACATGGATGACCCGTATGGTCCCCGAATTGCCGCTGCGACGGCTTGTCCGGTGCTTTCATACGGAGTTGACGCCGATGCTCTAGTGACTGCCCGGGACGTGCGCTTTTCCGTCTCCGGCATAACCGGGATGCTGGTAACGCCCAAGGGCGAAGCGCGGTTCAGCTCCCGGATGCCGGGGCGCTTCAACATGTACAACATCCTCGCCGCCGCTGCCGCCGGGATTTGCCTTGGCCTGACCCTGCCGGTGATCATCCGCGGGATCGAAGGGCACAAAAAGGTGCCGGGTAGGCTGGAGATAGTGGAAAACGACCGGGGAGTGGGTCTTTTTGTGGATTATGCCCATACCGGTGATGCCCTGGAGAATGTGCTGACTACCCTGGGTGAGCTGGCAACCGGGCGAATCATTACGCTCTTCGGTTGCGGCGGCGACCGGGACAGGGGGAAACGTCCGGTGATGGGGGAGGTGGCAGGAAGGCTCAGCGACCTGGCGATTGTAACCTCCGACAACCCGCGCACTGAAGAGCCCGCATCCATCATGACGGATATCCGGAGCGGCATCAGCAGGCTCGGGACCAGGGAATACAGGGTGGAGGAGCTTGCGAACGGCTTTTCGGACAAGGGATATGTCATGGTCGAATCCCGCCGAGAGGCGATCCGACTCGGAGCCCTGCTTGCCAGGCCGGGTGACATCCTTCTATTGGCGGGAAAAGGGCACGAAGATTACCAGATTATCGGCACGGAAAAGATCCACTTCGACGACCGGGAGGAGGCTGCCGCCGCTTTCCGGGAACTGGCCTGAGAACAGGGGCTATTTACCACCAGGACACGGAATAATCCAATAGCGACTTGAGATGGATATACGAATTTCAGGAGGTGAATCGTGCTCATTTTTGGTTTTATGCTGGCAGTTGGGGCAATAGTGGTTAACGGACTTGTCATGGCCCGCATGAATGGCTTGGATGACTGATGGGGCAGGGTTTCTGTGTAATTTACTTGGGTGAGATAAAGAAGGCAAAGGCAGCAACGCCATGTTCACAATCGAGGAAATAGCCCGGGTAACCGGTGGCGATATCTTTGGAAATGCCGATGGGGTAGTCTCCGGCGTATCCACTGATTCGCGCCGTGTAAAAGCAGGTGAGTTGTTCGTAGCCCTGAAGGGGGAGCGTTTCGACGGGCATGATTTCATCGCGGCGACGGCGACCAGGGGTGTAAAGGTCTTTCTTGTCCGGTACGGCTGGTGCGAAGGCAACGCAGTTCCCGATGGCGCAGCGGTCGTGGCGGTGAAAGACACACTCCGCGCTTTCGGTGACCTGGCCGCTTATCACCGCCTACGATTCGACATGCCGGTGGTCGGGGTTACGGGGAGCAACGGCAAGACCACCGTAAAGGAGATGCTTGCTTCGATCCTTGCACTCACCGGCCCGGGACTCAAAACCGCCGGCAACCTCAACAACCTTATCGGTCTGCCGCAGATGCTCTTTGACTTGAACTCCAGCCATTGTTGGGCGGTGCTGGAGATGGGGATGAGCGAGACCGGAGAGATCGACCGGCTCGCCGCCATGGCCGCACCAGGGGTTGGTTTGATCACTAACGCCTTTCCCGCCCACCTGGAGAGCATGGGGAGCGTTGAGGCTGTGGCCGCAGCCAAGGCTGAACTCTTCATGAGGCTTCCGCCTGGTGGCTGCGCTATCTACAATGCCGACGACCCACTCATAAGCAAAGTACCGTCACCCGCAGGGGTGAGGCGGCTTTCCTTCGGCCTGCGCCGTGCCGAGGTGAGCGCTTGTGAAATAGTTAGTTTAGGACGGCACGGCCAGGCATTTACCCTCTCCCTTCCCGGAGAAGAGATTAAGGTGCGGCTGAATGCCCCGGGGATGCACAATACAGCAAACGCCCTGGCGGCCGCTGCTGCTGCCACGGCCCTTGGTGTTGCGCCGGCTTTAATCGGGAAGGGGCTGGAGCTGTTCACTCCCTATGACAAACGCTTTAACCTGGAAGAGGTGGGGGGAATCGTCCTCATCGATGACAGCTACAACGCCAATCCGGCCTCCATGCGGGCGGCCCTTGAGACGCTCAAGGATATCCGGGAGGAGTGCCGGGCCATTGCTGTTCTGGGAGATATGCTCGAACTGGGGAGCTGTTCCGGGGAGGCCCATCTGGAGGTGGGCAATCTTGCCGCGTCGTGCGTTGAACGTTTGTATGTAATGGGAGAGATGGCGGAGATGGTGGCTGCCGGCGCGCGCAAAGGGGGACTCCCCCAAGGCGCGGTAATTGTGGCCGCCAGTCATGATGAAATCCTTGCCGATCTGCGGATTGCAGTGACAGCCGGTGATTTCATACTCGTAAAGGGATCGCGCGGCATGGCCATGGATACCATAGCGGAAGGGATCCGGCGGGATTTCACGGAACAGAGCATGAAAGGGGCGGTGGCCTGATGCTTTATCATCTTTTATATCCGCTGGCGTCAAGCATCAAGCTGTTTAATGTCTTCAAGTATCTGACATTCCGGACGATCTACGCCATGATCACCGCACTGGTCGTCTGCTTCATCATCGGTCCGTGGGTGATTCGAAAACTGGAGGCCCTTCAGGCGCGGCAGGTCATCAGGACAGACGGGCCGGAATCCCATCTGAAAAAGCAGGGGACGCCGACCATGGGAGGGGTGTTGATCCTGGCGGCCATCGTCATTCCGACCCTGCTGTGGGCCGACCTGGCGAATATATATATCTGGCTGACACTACTCATCATTGCCGGCTATGGCCTGATCGGTTTCATTGATGATTATAAAAAGGTGGTGGAAAAGAACCCGCGCGGGCTCTCCCCACGTCAGAAGATGTTCTGGCAGGTCCTTATGGGAGCGGCTGTGGCGCTTTTTCTCTATTTCCAGCCCGGCTTTTCCCGGGAGCTCTATTTCCCGTTCTTTAAAAAGCTACATCCTGATCTGGGAATATTTTTCATCCCCTTTGTAACACTGGTCATCGTTGGGGCAAGCAACGCGGTAAACCTGACCGACGGGCTGGACGGACTGGCGATAGGGCCGGTAGTGATCAACGCCGGGACCTACATGCTCTTTACCTACATGGTCGGCAACGCCAAGCTCTCAGGATATCTCCAGATCCCTTACATCCCCGGTAGCGGCGAGCTGTGCATACTGTGCGGCGCCATGGTCGGGGCTGGCCTCGGATTTCTCTGGTACAACTCCTATCCTGCTGAGGTCTTCATGGGGGATGTTGGATCCCTTCCGCTCGGCGGGGCGCTG
>JBGQDJ010000358.1:0-3399 GCA_041495805.1 Geobacteraceae bacterium | reverse complement strand
GGTCCGAACAGGAGGTCGAACTCTTTCCGGTACGGTTTCATGCTGGTGCCGCCATGGATGATCAGTTCCAGGTTCGGAAGGATTTCGGGCAAAGCCCTTCCCCCCATCTCCTCGCACTGTTTGAGAAGAAGCAGTATCCAGGGGGGGACGCCTGAAATGGCGCGGATGTTGGGGTCGGTAAGGAGGAGTCGGGCAAGGGCGGCAACTTTTTCCTCCCAGGGGAGCGCCGATACGGTGGGGTCCGGGGCGATGAACGATTTCAGGTATGAAGGATGGTGGAGAAGGGTGATGGCGCTCATATCGCCGCTGGTCACGCCATTTCCCATGTCGGTCAGCCTGGTATTGCCGGCCATGTAGAGGAGCTTCCCCCGGATCAGGCGGCTGTCGGGGTTTTCACGCAGATAGCAGGCGGTGAGGTCCAGGGCCGCATGTTTGTTGGCCCTGAACATCTCATTGGAAAAAGGAATGAATTTTGTCGGCGCGGTTGTGCCCGATGTCTCGCAGAAAAAGGGGATTTTCCCCGGCCAGGTGACATCCGTAAGGCCAAGGGTCCTTTCCCCGTGCCCCTGTCGATACCCGGCGCTGAAGTAATCGCGCCAGAAATCCTCATAGGTCCTGATGGGGACCCTCTCCCGGTAGTTTCTGTAAAGGGTGTCAAACTTCTTTCCGGAAAACGCGGGAAACCCATGCTCCATTCCGAAACGGGTGGTGCGTCCTTTAGAAATAAGACCGGTGAGTATGTCGCTCTGGGCGGCGAAGGGGTCGCGTTTCCTGAACCTGCGGCTAGAGGTTATGGCCCATGCACGCACCATCTTTTCTAATGCCGATTCTTTTATCCGTTCAAGCGTGGCAAGCATGGGTGTCATATGGCCGCGAACAGCATCGGCGCAAGAAGCTTGTCATACCAGGCTTCGATGAGCGGATTGAAGCAGTGGTGATGGAAAATGAGCGAGGCATGGGACACCGTGTCATCTGCATCTGGGGAGATGACAGCTCTGACCTTACCACGGGGGAAAACCCGGGGGCGGATATCAGGGTTTTTCAGGGCAGCGAGTGTCGGCGATGCGGGTACGAGGATGTCTTCTTCCCCCTCCGCAAGAAGGACCAGCGCCGGCCCGGCGAAGATCGGCGTATCCGCTTCGGGGGGGATAAATTCCCTGAGCGCCAGGACCCTTTGGTAGCCGCCGATTGCAGGGGTTGTGGCCACCACATCCATGATCTTCTTCCTGATGGAGAGGTGTCTGTGATTCAATTTCCGGTTCTCCGCTCCGGCCTCGAAAAGGCCACGAAAGCAGCGACGGGCCCTCTCTATCTGGCGGCTCACATCCTCATCCCTGGTCGGGTCGCTTTTAAGTATCCTCTTCAGATTGCTTTCCAGCATCCTCACGCCGCTCCCCTTTTCCCTCTCCCCCCTGACCAGGTCTTCGGTGCAGAGCACCGGGCTTACCATTACTACCCCCTTTACCATGAGGGGATGAGAATTGGCCGTAGAACGGAGGAACTCGCGGATGAGGCCGCAGCCGAAACTTATGCCGAATAGCACCGGCTCTTTGCCGCGCATATTGATATCCGTGATGAGATCGGCCAGTTGAGCAAAGAACATCTCCATTGAGAAGCCATTCCGTGAGTAATTTATATAGTAGACACTGCCGTATCTTTTTAGCAGGGGGCGCTGGAATTCCATCGCCTCGGTGGCGTCGGGAACAAAGCCGCCGATGACTATGGTGGGGACAGCCCCGCTCCCCTTCTCCTTGAAGATTCGGTTATGTACAGCGTGCACACTGCTGATATGGTCAATGAGGCGGAATTCGCGATCTCTTTTTCGGGGTGTGAATGGTTTGATCGCTATCTGGCGCATAAAGCCGGTTGCGGCGGTTGCGACGGTGATGAGGGCGGGATGTCTGGTGATGGCCTTACGAACGAGCGGAACTACCGTGGCATTATTCATGATCCCTCCTTGAGATTTATTCTCTTTATCTCATGAAGGGGTTACGATAACGTTTCGGAAAGGAAAACTTATTGTAAAACATCGCGACTTACTGATTGCAACCAAATCTGTTTAACCGAAAAACGTCGGATATCACACAAAGCCACAAAGCCGCAATGATTAAACATCTCGCAGATGTATTGCAAGCGGTGGCCGCTTGCCTTGCACGCCCGGTGTTTCGCCCTACGTGGACGACATTGTATGCCGTATGTCCTTCCCCTTGACCATGAAGATCACCATCTCCGCAATGTTTGTGGCATGGTCGGCGATCCGTTCGATGCACTTGGAGATGTAGTTGATCTTGATTGCGCGGCTGATGGTTTCCGGCTCCTCCATCATGAAGGTGAGAAGCTCCCGCTGAATCTGCTCGTTCAGGTCATCGACAAACTGGTCGTCATTGCAGACCTTGAGGGCCAGCTGGTCGTCGCCTTGGACAAAGGCATCGAGCGATTCCTTGACCATCACAGTTGCCCAGTGGGCCATGCGGGGGAGGTCAATGTAGGGCTTCAGAGGGGGCTCCCGGTTGAGTTCAATTGCCCGTTTGGCAACAGCGGCACACTGGTCGCCGATCCGTTCCAGGTCGGTAACTATTTTCAAGGCCAGGGTGATAAAACGGAGGTCGCGGGCCGTTGGCTGGCGCGTGGCGAGCACCTGCAGGCACTTTTCATCGATCTCCACCTCCAGGTGATTGATCTCATGGTCGAATTCGATGGTCCGCTCGGCCAGATTCGAATCCCTCTCCACCAGGGAGTTCATGGCGTTATTGATCATCAACTCCACCTTCCCCCCCATCTCCAGGAGCTTCTCCCGGATCTCGTGCAGTTCCGCATCGTAAATTCTGCTGAAATGTTCTCTTTCCACGTTAAAACCTCCAAATAACTCAGATAAAGGTAAAGGTAAAGAATTTCTCCACCTCTACCTGTGAGCATAGCGAACGAATACCTCTACCTTGGATTTTACCCGAACCGCCCGGTGATGTAGTCTTCAGTCTGCCTCTTTTCCGGGTTGGTGAATATCTTCTTTGTCTCTCCGCTCTCGATAAGCTCCCCCAGGTAAAAGAAGGCGGTAATGTCGGAGACACGGGCGGCCTGCTGCATGTTGTGGGTGACGATGATGATGGTGTACTTCTCCTTCAGTTCCTCGATCAGCTCCTCTATCTTGAGGGTGGAGAGCGGATCAAGGGCAGATGCCGGCTCGTCCATGAGTATCACCTCCGGCTTGACGGCAATGGTCCTGGCTATGCAGAGGCGCTGCTGCTGCCCGCCGGAAAGTTCCATGGCGTTTGCCCGGAGACGGTCCTTCACCTCGTCCCAGAGCGCCACCCGCTTGAGCGACGACTCCACTATCTCGTCGGCCTCGGCCCGGTTGACCCTGCCGTTCAGTTTGTATCCGGCTATCACATTATCATGAAT
>JBGQDJ010000357.1:0-3421 GCA_041495805.1 Geobacteraceae bacterium | reverse complement strand
CTGCGGTTCAGGGAATCCCTATAAAATGTGTCATGGATTTGAGCTCGCGATAGCGTTCTTCTATTTCCTTATAGTTGAGCCGTTTGAGCCGGTTGAGACTGAAATCCTCCACGTTGAAAGACGCCATCACACTGCCGAAGATGATTGCCTGCCGGATCCCCTTTTCTGAAGCATCGCCGGTATTGGCCAGATAACCCATGAACCCCCCTGCAAATGTATCTCCCGCACCGGTAGGGTCAAAGACCTCCTCCAGAGGATAGGCGGGTGCGGCGAAGATTGAAGAGCCGCTGAACATCAGCACTCCGTATTCCCCTCGCTTGATAATCAATGTCTTTGCCCCCATGGCGAGGATCTTTCTGGCCGCCTTGACTAGGTTCGCCTCACCGGAAAGCTGTCGCGCCTCTCCTTCGTTTATGATGAAAATGTCCACCCTTTCCAGAACCTTTTCCAACGCATTCCGCTTGGAGGATATCCAGAAATTCATCGTATCGCAGGCAACTATCCTGGGGGTTGTCACCTGGTTCAGCACTTCCATCTGCAGCTCAGGGTCTATGTTGGCCAGGAACAGATAGTCGGCGGAGGAATATTCTTCGGGTATCCGCGGCTTGAAGTCGGCAAATACGTTAAGGTGGGTTTCCAGGGTCTGGGCCTCGTTCAGGTCGTAGCCGTACTTCCCTTTCCAGTGGAAGGTCTTGCCGCTTACACGGCTAAGCCCCCGCAGGTCAATATTGCGCGATCCGAGGAAATCTACATGCTCCTGGGGAAAGTCCTCGCCTACTACCGCCACCAGTTGCACGTCGGTAAAGAAGCTGGCCGAGGTTGAAAAATAGGTGGCCGAACCACCCAGAATATTATCCTCCTTGCCGAATGGCGTCTCCACGGAATCAAAGGCAACCGAACCGACGACAAGAATGCTCATATCTCTCTCCTCTCAATTATCAGGTAAAGGTAAAGGTAGAGGTAGAGGTAAAGATTTAAGCATTTTTCTGTACCTCTACCTCTACCTTTACCTTATCCTGCCTATTCGATGTATTTGCCGAAGATCAGGGCAAGGTTTTCCCGGGTTTCAACGGGAATGACTCGCCTGTCGCTGATGACGGCATACTTTAGCGCATCGGCGCACGCACATGAGCGTTGTTCGCCCTTGATCCGTTTCACCGCGTGCCTGATGATATTCTTCGCTGTGGCAACATTATTTCTGATGATCGACAGGACCGCCTCTATCGATACATCCTCGTGAGAGTCATGCCAGCAGTCGTAGTCGGTGGAAAGCGCTATGACAGCATAACAGATTTCCGCCTCGCGTGCCAGCTTGGCCTCGGTAAGGTTGGTCATGCCGATTATCGAAACGCCGAATGTCCGGTACATGCGGGATTCCGCGCGGGTTGAAAAGGCGGGGCCTTCCATGCATAGATAGGTACCCCCCTTATGCACAGTCGCCCCCTCCGCAACGGCCGCTTCGCGGAGTTCCTCCGACAGCATAGCGCAGACCGGATCGGCAAACTGAACATGACCGGCAACCCCTTCGCCGAAAAAGGTGTCTTTTCTGATTCCCTTGGTGCGGTCGATGAACTGGTCTGGGATGACGATGTGGCCGGGTACAATCTCCTCCTTCATGCTCCCTACCGCTGATACGGAGATTATCCGTTCAACCCCGAGCTTTTTCATCCCGTAAATATTCGCGCGATAATTAATCTCCGAAGGGAGAAAGCGGTGCCCCTTGCCGTGCCTTGGAAGGAACACCAGACGCACCCCCTCAAGCAACCCGGTTATATATTCGTCGGACGGCTTGCCGAAGGGGGTATCCACTACCACATGCTCAATCGCGGTCAGCCCTTCCATTTCGTACAGACCGCTCCCACCTATTACTCCGATAACCTGTTCCATAAATGACCCCCTTTAATCATTAATCCGTTCTCTTTTCCAGCTTGCCCCGCAATTGTCCGCAGGCCGCGGAAATATCGCCCCCCCGGCTGGCGCGGGTGATAACCGTAACATGCTTGTCCAGCAGATAACGGTGAAACCGGTCGATAGTCTCCTGATCGGATTTACTGAGGGAACACCCGTCATATTCATTAAAAGGTATCAGATTGACTTTGGAAGGGATATTGCTGATGAGCCTGACCAGTCTCTTGGCATCTTCAAGGGTGTCATTGATTCCCTTTATCATCACATATTCAAAGGTTATCATCCGCCGGGCCGGCAGCGGATACCTCTTACAGGCATCCAGAAGCTCCCGGAGCGGATACTTCCTGTTGATGGGCATAAGTCGGCTGCGCACCTCGTCGGTGGTAGCATTCAGGGATACCGCCAGGTTCACAGTCACCGCATTTCCCAGCCTGTCAAGCTCCGGCACCAGGCCGGCGGTAGAAACGGTCACCCGGCGGGTGGAAAACTGCATACCGTCGGGAGAGGTTATGATCTGCAGGGCACGGATAACATTGTCCAGGTTGGCCAGCGGCTCTCCCATCCCCATCAAGACGATATTCCTTACCTCCGTCTCTCTTTTGACCGCGCATACCTGGTTTACAATCTCTGCCGTGGTAAGGTTACGCGCCAGCTTGAATGTGCCCGTCAGGCAGAATTCACACGCCATGGCGCACCCCACCTGGCTGGAGATGCAGAGTGTCGAGCGGTCCTCCTCGGGGATCAGCACCGACTCGACAGCGTTGTCGTCCGCCAGGCGGAACAGGTACTTCTTCGAGCCGTCCCTGGAAATCTCCACCACTTCGGGAACAAAGGAGCTGATTTGGGCGGTGTGCTCCAGTTCGCGACGAAATTCCTTGGAAAGGTTGGACATCTCCTCGAAGGTGGTCGCATTCTTTTGATAGAGCCACTTGAAAATCTGCCTGGCACGATATCTTTCTTTGCCGCAACCTGCAATGAAGGATTCGAGCTCATCCAGAGTATTGTTTTTCAGATCTGCATTTTCCATGATGGACATATGAAAAAGCCCTTCCAATGAGAAGGGCCTGTTGGAAGTCTTTCCTTATATCAGTTCCATCTGACTGAAGAAATAGGGTATTTCAAAGGATGCTGACTCAGGTGAATCAGAGCCATGCACGGTATTTTCCTCTATACTTACTCCCATCTCTTTTCTGATGGTGCCTGTGTCAGCCTTGGCGGGATCGGTCGCACCCATCAGCTCACGCCATCTGACAATTGCGTTTTCCATCTCCAGGGCCAGCACCACAACCGGGCTGCGCGACATGAATGTACATAGGTTGTCAAAGAAAGGGCGCTCCCTATGCACATAATAGAAACCTTCCGCCGCCCCCTTGGTAAGCCGGAGTTTCTTCATGCCGACAATTCTGAAGCCAGCCCCCTCGATTTTTTCCACTATCCTGCCGGTGAGTTTTCTTTCCACGGCATCAGGTTTGATGATCGCAAATGTTCTCTCCACGCTCTCCTCCACAATTTG
>JBGQDJ010000356.1:0-3448 GCA_041495805.1 Geobacteraceae bacterium | reverse complement strand
TCTCCCAGAATCCAGTATAGTCATGTTCCGCTTTGTCGGCAAGAACGTCCCAGTCAGGGACGCGTGCCTGTTTGATGGTTTCTTCCGATGGATAGAATACTTCACCCGATAATTTTTTCTCTGCCATGGCTTCACCTCTTTTTGTGAAAGAATGCGCTATGTTCCAGGTTGAGAAACAACAGGTTTCCGATTCGAAAACGGTCCGTTCCCGGGCATAAACTAGGCTGATATCCATCCACCGTCTATGACTAGTGTCTGGCCGGTAATATATTCGCTCTCATCACTCAGCAGAAAGGCAACCCCATTGGCGATATCTTCGGGCCTGCCGATCCTGCCGTAAGGGATATTCCGCAAGAGCGCCTCTTTTTCAGCCTCATTTTGCAGTATATCCGCGGTCATGGGGGTCTCGATCACCCCCGGAGCGATGGCATTGACGTTGATCCGGTATTTGGCGTAATTAAGGGCCAGGTCCCTGGTTATAGCGACCAACGCCCCCTTCGTCGCCGAGTGCAGGGCAGATGACGGGAACCCCACAAACCCCGCGATGCTGGCAATACTGACAATTTTCCCGTAGTTGTTTCTCTTCATCTCGGGAAGCACATATTTGGTGCAGAGAATCGCTCCCCGCAAATTTACCGATATCACCCGGTCAATGTCCTCAGTTGCCATCGTTTCTATTTCCTGCTGGATATAGATCCCCGCATTGTTCACCAGGATATCGATCCGTTTGAATCTCTTCTTCACCTCTTCCATCGCATCCTGTATCTCTTTTTCCACTGAGACGTCCAGCCGCAGCGTGTCCCCCTCGCCGCCCGCGGCCCGAATCTCGGCCAGCACCCTTTCACATGCGTCTTTATCAAGGTCTGTTACCACCGTAGTTGCGCCGGAGGCGGCCAGCCGGAGCGCGATGGCCCGTCCGAGACCCTGCCGCGCCCCGGTGACAATGGCTGTTTTCCCCGTCAGGTCATATACATTCATGCATATATTCTCCTGTGGAAATTATACCACAGGCGAAAAATTTCGCTGCAAGCACCCCTTTAATTTGTTTTTTACCATTAGGCGTCAAACGAAGATCTCATGACAACATGTCGCAGGGAAATTTGTCTGTACTAGCATCAAAAACCGGGGGACGGGAATTAACGCAGATGGCCGCGGATCACATCGCAAAAGATAACTCTGTTAGCCCGTTATCAGCTTCGGGATCTCGCTGGTGAGAAGCGGCCGGGGAGTCAGATGTTCGGGAAGGCGCAGCAAGGTCACACCTGAGGGGACCTCCAATTCTTCGTAAAGGAGGGGACTTTTGCCGCTGTAGCTTTTGGAGAAATGCATGGGGAGGAGGAAACGGGGGCGAAGTTTGTCCACGAGGCGGTTCAGATCAATAGTCGAGAGGTGGAAGGAAAGCCTGGCCTTGTCCTGCTCCGCGGCGAGGAAAGAGCATTCGCAGACAAGGAGCGTCACCCCCTCCATGAGGGCCGCAACCTTTTCCAGGTTTTCGCGACCTGCGCCGATATCAGTAACGTAACCGATGCTCGCCGGGGGCTCTTCGCCGCGGACAGCTTCATACAAGGCGGCAGGGTCCTCCACCAGCTCTTCCACGACCCCCTCTCCCCGGCTTCGCAGCACCGTGAGCGGTCCATGGGCCAGAGTTCCGCCATAAAAGCGCTTCTTCAGGGCCCTCAGCCAATCCCCCCTGACCAGCCCCAACCGTTCGAGCCGTGTCTCATCCACCAGGAAAGCCGGCCGTTCCGTGGCCCGATAGATCAGAGCCGGAATCCGGTGGTCGCAAAGCTCCGCCTTTACCTCCAGAAAAGGGTTCCGGTAGATCACCGATCCGGAGTGGGGTGTTTCTTCCGCAAGGCGACAGGCAAACCCTTCCGCCCCCGGATAGATGAACGTCAATGTCCGGTCGGGGTGGATTTCGTGGACCCGGAAAGTGCACCAGTCAGGCTCGGTCAGGTTCCAGTCGTAGCCGGAGAGCTTGGCGGCCAGTTTGCCGCCTATCCCCGGCGGGCCGAAAATATCGAAGGTCTTCGGCGAAACATGGTTGTGGCGGATAAAGGTGTCGATCCCCATGAAGTGGTCCATGTGGGCGTGGGTGATGAACAGCGCGGTCACTGATTTCAGGACGCGCTTGGCCAGGTGGTGGATCTGGCCGCCGTCGAAGAGCAGGCTTTCCTTGAGCGGCCGGACGCGGACAACGAGAAGCGGGTCGTCGAGAAGGCCGGCGCAGAAGGTCGGTTCAAGATAGTGGAAGGTAGAGCGGGTCATAAGCGACCTGATAAAAACTGGCGGATGCGGATAAAATCCAAACCTGTCAATCCTTGTCCCCGCCATGTTCTCTTTTGAACAAACCAAATCGAAAGGCTACTAAACCTATAGCAGAGAATATCAAAACATATATTGAAGTTATGAATTCGTCTGAAAATACCGGTAAAAAAAGCGAACTTTCCTGATAGCCGCTGTCATAGTAGCGGTTTGTAGCTGCGGGTGTGCTTTCTAACATGATTAATCTGGCAGTAGATTTAAAATTGTATAATATAACCCCCGGATAAAAATGATAACCGCCACAGACAGCATTTATATCGAGTGAGTAATCATATTTCGGCGGCAATTCCTTGCCATTATCGTATTCCTTCTTGGAAACAAATATTCCATTTTTAACAAAAATGACATTCACCAAGGTCTTGATTTGCTCTGTTACATGTGGATTGCCGGCACTTACATTAATATTGACAACCTTACCCTTATATTTTGAGAAATCGAATTTTCTCAAACATTTGCTGAAAGCTTCATATTGAACCCTATTGACAACAGAAGAGCCGAAACCTCTGAACGAATCATATTGCATATTACCGCCGGCGCCATCTTCAACAATCTCCTTTTTTGCGCAACCTGTCAGTACGATCAACAATAATACGAAAACACAAGCAAGATTCCTCATCAATATCCCCTTCTGCATTCAGAACTCAAATAATATAGCCACGTTTATTACTCTCTCCACCGATAACATGTCAAGATTATTCAATATGAAACGATAAGATTGCGAGACGCGGGTTGCAGTTTGGAAATAATATGGTGTATAACATCTTTCAACTGCCTGTTGATTGAAAGGCGGTTCCTGTCATCCGCATAATTCTTCGCAGGAGTTTTCAGCATGAAATATCAAGTCGGGGCAATCGGCGTTATTCACACCAGCCATGCAACAAAGGAAGAAACGCCGATCCAGGGCGCTTTCCACCCGGATGCCGAGGGAACGGTGGAAGTGTTTCCCGAGTTCGCTACCGGGCTTCAGGACATCGGCCTGTTCAGCCATATCATCCTTCTCTATCACTTCGACAGGGCCGGCAATGTGGAACTGGTCCGCAAACCTTTCCTGGATGACGCCCCCCATGGCATCTTCGCCACCCGTCACCCCTGCAGGCCGAACGGGATCGGCATCTCGATCGTC
>JBGQDJ010000355.1:0-3526 GCA_041495805.1 Geobacteraceae bacterium | reverse complement strand
ATCCGCATGGGGGAGCCATACCTGGTTGCGCAGGTAATCGCGGATAGCTTTCACCAGAAAAGAAAGCGGGTGAGTACGCATTTTCTCCCCTTCGCTTTTGGCACGGTGGAACCTATTGATGGACGGCCAGCTCCAGGTGGCATAAGGGCTTGGAGTGGGCATTTTGGAGACGAGGGTGCCATCCGTAAGGCGAAGAACCCGCTGGGCAGGGGGTGTCCCTTTCGGCGCCGGCGGCATCACCGCGCTGAGAATGGCGCCGTCACTACGGACAACCACGGTCTTCACAGTTTCCTGGATCTGCTCCTCCGTGCCGCCTTCCTCGTTCTCGATTTCGACCTTCTCCCGCATCAGGGCCTGAATGGTATAGTAGAGGTGCCCCTTGTGGAATGACCCGTTGATGTCCACTGGCCGGTATGCCAGGAGGCCGAATTGTTCCTTCTCCTCTTCATCATGCTTGATGATCCTGGTGACTGGCGAAGCCTCGCCAAGGAGTTTACTGAAGTCCTCAATGGTCCCACCGCTCTTGAAGTAGTCGGTCCAGTCCTTCCCCATGGATGTAGGAACTCGGACCCGCAAGGCATCCCGCCCGATGTGCTCGACCAGCTTGGAAACGATTCTTTCCCCGGCGTCATCGTTGTCCTGACCGAAATAGATGGTGTCCCAAGGACTCCAGTATTCAGGATCCTTCCACTCCCTGGGAAAAGCCGACCCGTGTGTCGAAGTGACCAGGAGAAGTTCCCTGTCCAGATCGGTACCCTGCACTTCCTGCCACAACCGCCAAAGGTCTTTGGCCCCCTCGCAGACAAAGATCTTCTTTCGTGAAGATGCCTCCGCGCCGTAATAGCTCATAACATCGCCGGCCATCCAGCCATTGGGATCACGGGGGTTTTCGCTCACCCCGGGGATGTTGTAATAGGCGTTTTTCTTGACCGGCTGGCCGTGACGATTGAAAAGGGGATAGATCAGGCAGTTTGAGGAAATGTTGCCGTCCTTGTCTTTATAGGGCCTGGTAAGTCCGAGCCTGAAATGTTCAATGGTTTTGCTGCTGAGCCCCCGAGAAAAGAGATAATCCATGGCAGGAACGTTTTCCCGCAACCTTTTCTGGTTGGTTGCCAGGGTTTCAGGATTCGCCCTGGCCAGCACATCAGGCTTCACGTCCTTCGAAGCGGCATTATTTCTTGTTTTTGGAGTGGTTTTAGAATGGATATCCTCAGGGTATCCCAGTGACGTATAGAAGCGGCGCGGATCTGTCGTGTCCCCATGCCAGCATTTGAAGCCATGAAAGAGCTTTCCGTCTTCACCGATACTTTCCGATAACCCGCACTGGCCTCCCTTGTGAAGGCACAAAGGGCACTCATCCAGGTTGAACCAGGTGACTGTCCCCTTTATGGCAGTCTTGTAGCCAATACCGTGCCGGTCAAGGAGTTCAGCCGCCGGCTCACGCATAATGCTGGGCATGGTCGTTCCCCCCTAATCACGGTCTTACTCATTCAAGTGAATCTCGGCAACCATCTGGAAGTCATAGGGCGGTTTCTGTAGATATGATGAGCAGGAAGGTGGTATCAGGCATGACTATTCATTGGCTACTATTTTTGTTTTTTTCTTGGCCTCCAGCCACTCTGAGATCGATTCATGAGTATAGAAGTTACGGTGTCCGATGACTATCGGCGCAGGGAGTTCCCCCGCTTTTTTCAGTCGCCAGAAACCGGTGGCGGACAAACCGAGGGTTTCAGTCCTAAACTTTTTTTCCGGTATGAGTTTCATATGCACCTCCTTTAGTTCTTAACGTTAGCAAACATTACGGCAACAATCAATACATTTTTTCTGTTTTTTTTTCTTTGCGTGTAGTAGGATAGGTTTTCAGGAGGAGTTGCAATGCATACCGCGGGAAGAATAAAGATCCTGAGACTGCTGAATGGATACACTCAGGAAGCAATTGCGGCGTTACTCGGGATATCGCGCCCTTCAATTGTGGTCTGGGAATCCGGGAAGCACCCGCCTTCACCGGAATACGTCATTCGTCTGGCCGAATTGGTCGGGGTCGAACCTGGATACATCTCATACGGCAGTCCGCATGTTTCATACGGCGCCTGGATACCGGCGCCACCGGACAGAGCCCAGAACCTATCACCCTACCTGCGAGACATTGCCTCACTGTTTCCTGATCTTCTCGTTGAAAACGGGCTTGAAACGGCAAGGTTCAGCAAACTCGGGGATGGGAGTACCATGTTCCTGCTCGGCCGTGAGAGAGAATTATATTGTCTCATGCTTGTAAGGGAGTCTCTTTCGGATTGTTTCATTAAAATCTTTAACGGTCGGGATGCTGTTGAGATGGGATCTTTTGAGAGGGTGACCATTGAAAGTTTCGGAGAGGATGAGCTGACCTTTATCGCCAGTCATGCAGCGGATTTCAGCATAAACCTCGACAGCATCTGGAATGCCCTAGTCAAGGCTCGCCCGGGAGGAAGGCTAAAAGAGGACGCTCTTAATATTCTTTTCACTGCTTTCAGCATGGTCATGCAGCAATATGAGATCACAGACGAAGATCAACTGAAACTAAGCAATTTCTTTTCTGAAAAATATAGTAGGCTTCCCCCCTTGCACAATATTTCATCAGGCAACCTGCAGGGAGAAGTCAGAACATTTTTGGAGTCTTTAGGATGCCGGAAGCATCAATAAGATCGATAATTTTTGTCAGAAAGAAAATCTTCCCTCCTATTCATTGCACAATGATCCGATTAAACGGTATCGGTTCCAATGTTAGGAGGTTGCATGAAAGGTTGCATGGAAGGCTATTGAATAACAAAGGAGTTAGGCTATTAACAGCCTAACTCCTTGTTATTACTTGGTGCCCGGGACCGGACTCGAACCGGTACAGCCTTGCGACCGAGGGATTTTAAGTCCCTTGCGTCTACCAATTCCGCCACCCGGGCTTATGAAAGGTGCCAGCAAAATCGGGGTCGGTTCCTGTTGTGCATCATGCGCAGTCATGGCCTATGGAGACGCATCGGCTTCCGCAGTGCGGAGGTGCTGCACCTGCTGGCCGGGAGATACGCGGGATGGTGCTCCAAGGCCAATTACAAGCCGGGCCCGAGATCGATCAAAGCAAGATCCGCCGTTTCCTACAGATTGTCCACCCTCTCCCGCAATTCCTTGCCGGTCTTGAAGAACGGGGTTTTTTTGGCGGGGATATTGACAATTTCGCCGCTCTTGGGATTGCGCGCCTCACGGGCGCCCCTTTCCCTGACGGTAAAGCTCCCGAATCCCCGGATCTCTACCTTTTCCCCTTTTTTCAGTGCCTCACCCATGGAATCGAATACCAGGTTTACGACCAGTTCGGACTCTTTGCGCGTCAGCACGCCATTTGCATCGACAATCTTGTCAACAAGTTCACTCTTCGTCATCTAATCACCTCATAATTTGTCGGAATATAAGAACTCAGACACCTCAGACTTTTCATTCGCCGTTTTTCTTGAGCCCTTCCTTCAGTAATTCACCCAGATTGGAAGTCGCCTCCCCCTGTGAT
>JBGQDJ010000354.1:0-3531 GCA_041495805.1 Geobacteraceae bacterium | reverse complement strand
GCCTTCGTGGCGAAGCTTGACGAGGAGCGCCGGGCCTTCAACTTCCGCAAGGTACTCATGATCAACCCCCCGGTAAGCCTCTACGGTTCGGTGACACGGATCGAGGAGATGCTGAAACAGATCCCCGGAGGACCCAAGAAGCAAGGCATCTTTTTCAACAAAATGATGTCCAAGTTCAGCCTGTTCTACCGCTATGGCAATTTTGTCGCCTTCAACGATGATTTTCTCTACGCGGTCTTCACTGAGAAACTTTTCTCCCATGAGGAAACCGGCGGATTGATCGGACTCACTTACCGCATCAACCTGGCAGGCATGATCTTCTCCTCGGACGTGATGACCAACAGCGGCTACGTCGTGCCGAAGAACCGGGTCTTGAGTCCCACCGATTCCCTTTTCGATTATTTCATGGTCTCCACCCACCTGAGCTTCTTCGATTATTTCAACGAGTATTTCTATCCCTACATTGAGAAGCGGCGGCCGGGACTCACCAAGCAGGCGCTCATCGAGTCCGAGAGCCTCAGGAGCATCGAGGGTTACCTGAAGGCTTCGGACAAATTCGGCGTGATGACCAACGAGAACGACTTCATCCTGACCAAGGCAGAGCTTGACTACCTGCGGCAACTCTTCGGCGAGCGGGCCAAGATCTACCCGCGCGGCGGCCATCTGGGCAACCTCGAGTATAAAGATAACCTGGACTACATGGTCGATTTCTTCAAATAGGAGCGCGCCACAATGACTGTTACCCGTTACCAAGCAATAATTCCAGCCCTGATGCTTTCGCTCTCTCTTATCGGCTGCGCCTCGACCCGGATGAACACCCAGGCCGAGGTGCCGCCGATGCACTCGATAAGCGAGTTCAGGGATCAGCCCTTTGCCGAGGTAGCGGATCCCTGGGAAGGGTTCAACCGGAACATGTACCGGTTCAACTTCTACTTCGACAAATACCTCTTTCTCCCCGTGGTGAACAGCTACGAGTTCGTCACTCCCACCTTCATCCAGGAACGCATCTCCGGTTTCTACAACAATATCGGGGAGATCCGGAATCTCACCAACAGCCTGTTCCAGCTAAAGGGGATGGAGTCTTTGACGACGCTCGGCCGTTTCGTGACGAACAGTACCCTGGGCCTTGGCGGCATGTTCGATCCGGCCACCAGCTTCGGACTGGAACGGCATGCCGAGGATTTCGGCAAGACCCTTGGCTACTGGGGGACAGGCTCCGGGCCCTACCTGGTGCTGCCGGTCTTCGGCCCCTCGTCCGTGCGCGATACGGGAGGTCTCGCCGTGGACACCGGCATCAGTTACGGGATATACTCTGCGATAGATCCGTTTGGAAACTCAAACAACAGTTTCGCCATCGGCGCGGGGATAACGACCCTTGAAGCCATCGACACGCGTCATCAAAAGAGTTTCCGCTACTATGAAAGCGGCTATCCTTTCGAGTACTACATGGTCCGCTTCCTCTACCACGAGAAGCGCGAAATAGAGTCCGGCAAGCCTCTTCCCACGGATTGACAAGAACCGGCAACAGAGTAAAATATCTTTGGTAGCCACTGAGAATACCAAAAATTGAACTGTTGCTTCTGTTATGCCGGTGACTGCAACTTGCCAACGAGCTTTCACTGGATGAGGTCGATTCGCCATCCGGTAAAGACGAAGAAAGACGATAGGGAACTATGAATGTACTGCTGGTAAACCCCCAATCAGCAAGCGTATTTAACACATTTGGTCTCTGTCTGCCTCCCGTCGGCCTGCTCTATGTTGCCGCCAGCCTTGAACAGGCGGGGCACACCGTGGTCGTAAAGGATCTGGCCGCCGATGACGTATGTCTGGATGATAAGGATATCCGGCGTGCCGACCTGGTGGGTATTTCAGCGGATACGACAAGGGCGGGCAAGGCGCTCTCCATTGCACGCAGAGTGGCTGCCACCGGCAGGCCGGTGGTGATGGGGGGTCCCCATCCGCAATTCATGGCAGCGGATATTTTTGCCGCCGGTTGCGTCGATTATATCGTCAAGGGGGAGGGGGAGCTCGTCTTTTCCAACCTTCTGACTGCGCTCCAGAACCGGGATAGCGTTGCCTCGGTAAAAGGGTTGATCATCAAGGATGGCCGTCACCTTATCGAGACTCCCGCAGCCGATCCGATTGATGTTGAAACACTGCCGTTTCCCGCCCGGCACCTGGTGGATATCCATAGTTACCGGGCCAGCACCGCCGGACGGCCCATTACCCCCATTGTTACCAGTCGCGGTTGCCCCGGCGCCTGCCATTTCTGCTCATCCTCAAGTTTTTTCGGCAGGGGGTGGCGCTTCCGGACTGCCGGATCGGTGCTGAGCGAACTGGATGAGGTCTATAACCGTTATGGCTTTCGTGCCGTCTGCTTCATGGATGACAATTTCACCCTTGCGCCGCAACGGGTTGAACAGATTGCCGACGGGATCATCGATCGTGGGTATGACCTGAAATGGTGGAGTTTTTCACGGGTCGATACCATTGTGAGAAATCCGGCCATGGTCGCCAGGATGGCGGCTGCCGGCTCCATAACGGTCTATCTCGGAATTGAAAGCGGTAATGAGGAGACGCTGAACTCCCTCGGCAAGAACAGCAATGCAACCGATGTTACCCGGGCAGTGGAAAGTTTGAGAGAAAACGGGATCGAATCATATGGCAGCTACATCATCGGCAACCTGAACGAGACTGCAGGTGACGTGGAAAAGACGATTGACTTGGCGGTCAGACTGAATACCAACATTGCCCAGTTTTCCATCCTGACCCCTTATCCAGGCACAAAGCTCTATGAGCAGATCAAGGATCGCATCTTCTGCCGGCGCTGGAAGTTTTACGATGGATTACACCTTGTCTTCCGTCATCCGCTCATAAATCGTCATTACCTGCAGTATCTGCTCATCAAGGCCTTTGTTAAATTCTATCGTCGTTCGCAAGAGGCCACCCAGGGATTCAAAGAGGCTGCCGACAGGGGCAGGATAACCTTCAGAAAGATGGCGATGTGCGCATGGGAGCTCTTTTTTTAATTTTTTTCTGTAACGGATTGAACATGCGTTCCGTCTGTATACATATCAGTTGTAAAATTTTTCACCATTGGAGGTATAAATGCAAAAATTACGTTACGGACTGATTGCGCTGTTGCTGCTCTGCTCGGTGTCTTCTGCCGAAGCCCAGATAAGCATCGGTATCGGGTTACCCAATGTAAGCATCGGGATCAACCTGCCGTTGTACCCTGAACTCGTCCTGGTGCCGGGATACCCGGTTTACTACGCTCCACGGATGGATGCCAATTATTTCTTTTACGACGGCATGTACTGGGTCTACCAGGACGACAACTGGTACGCGAGTTCCTGGTACAACGGCCCCTGGGGGCTGGTGGATCCGGAGATTGTGCCGCTCTTCATCCTGCGTATCCCCGTCTACTACTACCGGCAGCCTCCTGTCTATTTTCGCGGGTGGCGGACGGATGCTCCGCCCCGCTGGGGTCAGCACTGGGGACATGGATGGGAGCAGCGTCGAAGCGGATGG
>JBGQDJ010000353.1:0-3561 GCA_041495805.1 Geobacteraceae bacterium | reverse complement strand
GTCTTAACCTATTGACATTCTGATTGAAATTCGACATAATTACAAGACTCCCCGGAACGGATCAGCATACTCTAACTCCTCATGGTACGATAACGAGGCGCGATATGTTTGACAGCAGGGAAGTAATTGTAACCTCGTACGAGCCCTCTGAACTGAGGTTCTGCCTTTCAGGAAACGACGCGCTGACCCTCCTCGAATTCATCCGGATTTGCCTCAACTGTAATACCAAAGAGGATTACCTGGCCCTCTTCCCCAAGATTCGTGAACTCCTCCCTTATAACTGCGCAAATTCCTTCCTGGCCCATTATGACGCGGATAACAGGCTCGTCCTGGTCTATAATGCGAACATCAACACTCCCAAAGAGTGGTTACAGGAGTATCAGGCGAAAAATTACCTGCAGAGAGACGTCAAGGTTCGGGAAAACTTCAGGTCCTACAAAGTGCAGCACTGGGACTTTGACAGGCTGAAGCTCTACAAACAGGATGAGGGACTCATCTCCCTCTATGCCGAATTCGGCGTAATTGAGAGCTATGTCCATGGCTCGCGTTTTGCGGCCACGGGGAAAAACGGCAGCATGTTCTGCTTCGCCAGTCCGTCTATAAAATTCGACAAGCGCGCCGATGCCATACTGGAGTTTGTCATACCCCATCTGCATCTGGCCCTTTCCCAACTATACAGCAACAAACAGCTGGAATGGAATAAAGCGGTCATCACGCAGCGGGAAAAGGAGGTCCTCAACTGGTTGAAACAAGGGAAAAGCTCCTGGGACATATCGGTTATCCTGGGGGTAAGCGAAAGAACGGTCAATTACCACGTCAACAACATCAGGAAGAAACTCGGGGCGACAAACCGGCCTCAGGCCTTGGCGCTGGCGGCCAGGCGCGGCCTGATCGAGTTCTCATGAAAAGGGCGGCTTTATAGCTGCTGCAACCGGCACCCCACCCCATTCCACCCCACCCATCAATCCTTCTCTGAATGATTCTTTTCAAAACCTGTCACTTCTGACAGTAGAAATATCAGTTCAAATATGAAATCATTATCACGATCGTGGGGATTTTCTCTTACACCATATCTACCATGATCACGGTCGAAGGGGAGGCGACCAAAGTGATCCCGGGGCATTCAGCTGTAGCATAAGACACAAATCCCTACCTGCTAATCCAGCTCAAACAGGCATCAAATCAGGCAATGCAAAAGGAGGTAGAAAAAGAAAAGGAAAAGGAAAAGCTGTGTACAGGATGGCTAACCAAATTTCCATCCGACCAATTCAAGAGGAGGTGTAAGATGGTCAAGATAACGGCACTCTATGGTCAACCGTCCGACCCTGACGCGTTCGAGCGTTACTACAAACCTTCGCACGTGCCCTATGGGTTGAGAATCCCCGGCCTGAAGCGGCTCGACCTCAGCAAGGCGGTCGGCACGTTCGACGGCAGTCCGCCCGCCTACCACCGCGTCGCTGATCTCTGGTTTGAGAATATGGACGCCTTGCAGAAGGCGTTCGCTTCTGTTGAACTCAAGGAGGCGGTCGAAGACCTGGACAGGTTCGCCACCGGCGGCGTCACAATCTTCTTTTCTGATGTCGACGAGCTTGTACCCCCGGCTTAACCGGCTGCGAATCGATAAGCTCGTATAAACCGTGAGACCTCCGGAAATAATAGGGGGTCGCGTCTCCAAAGCTCAAATTCGGAATTTGGAGGCGCGCCCCCTTTTTTTCTTGTCCGGCCAGTTTTCCGGGGCGGTATTGAAGTTATGTGAAGTTCATCCTGCCACTGGTAAAAAGAGGGTATTTTGGTAACATATTTAAAGTGCTGGCAAATATTTATGTGGAGGAAAACATGGCGAATGACACAAAATCAACTGAAAACCTGAGAACCGCTTTTGCCGCAGAATCCCAAGCCAACCGCAAGTATCTTGCCTTTGCAATGCAGGCGGAGACAGAGGGCTTCCCCCAAGTGGCAAAGCTGTTCCGGGCAGCTGCCGCTGCAGAAACCGTCCATGCCCATAACCACCTGCGGGCCCTGAAAGGGATCGGTTCCACCCGCGAGAACCTCATGGAGGCCATTGCCGCTGAAACGTACGAGTTCAAAACGATGTATCCGGCTATGATCGCCGATGCCAAGACTGAAGATGCAACCTTGGCTCTGCGCTCATTCACCTATGCCAACCCGGTGGAGAAGGTGCATGCCGGGCTCTACTCCGCAGCGCTGGCCAGCCTGGAAATAGGGCAAGAGGAAGTTGATTACTATATCTGCCCGGACTGCGGTCACACTGTTGCGGGGAGCCCGCCTCATATCTGTGAAATCTGCGGAGCCATGGGTCGCGATTTTATCCGCGTTGGATGATCCTGGGGTGGGCGGGGAATTCGGGAAAAATTGTACGGTAATGATGTTGGCGTCGCCACCCTGGTTCACCGTCTCGATCAATTTCATAGAAAATGACGCTGCTATGGGCGAGCGGTTGCGGCCCATTCCGGCCTTATTGACTTCTGCTGATCCACCAACCGGGACCATTTCGAACTTTCCTCAAAGCCAATGTCACTCAACCTGTAATTTGTTACAGGTGACAAATCCTCACAAAGGTGTAATCATGTTAAGCTGCCGATGTCTGAACTCCATTTGCCCGAAGGAGGTTTATGATGAAGCTTTGGCAAGCCGGCCGGCAAAAGTGAGATCGTGACAGAATCTTAACCCATTGACATTCTGATTGAAATTAGACATAGTTGCATCATTCCCCGCAACAACATCGGCAGACGGCAACTCCAAAGCGGTAATTGCGAGGTGCATAATGTATGCTAGAAGTGAAGGGATGCTCACATCTACATCCAACTCTCTGGACCTGGGTCATTTCCTGTCCGGCTGCGATGCAATAAAACTGCTCGAATTCGTTCACAAGTGCGTTTCCTGCGAAGAAGAGATGGATTTCAAAGCCCTTTTCCCGAAGCTTAGGGAGTTGCTCCCTTTCGACTTCGCCCATGCCTTTCTGGGCCACCATGACAACAAAAAAGGAATAGTCATGGCCCATTGTGTTAATATCAGTTTTCCCGAAGAATGGCTCTCTGAATTTGTGCAGAACTACATGCAGGTGGATGTCGTTGTGAGAGAGAACTTCAGGAACTACGGATTGCAAAAGTGGTCCGTCTCAAAAATGATACTCGAAGAAAAAAAAGAGATCCTGTCGCTTTGCCTCGATTTCGGTATGAGAGACGGCTATTCCCATGGAGCGAGATCCATGTTGCCGGATAAATACGGGAGCATGTTTTGTTTTTCAGGCCCCTCCATGGAATGCAACAGTCGTTTTGAAGCCATTCTTGACTTCATCATTCCCCACTTGCACCTGGCGCTTTCACATCTCTCCAATAATAAGCCACATAATGCAAATAACGTTACGATCTCCGTTCGGGAAAAGGAAGTCCTCAACTGGCTGCAACAGGGGAAAAGCTCCTGGGACATCTCGGTTATCCTAGGGATAAGTGAAAGAACCATCAACTACCACGTTTACAATGTCATGCAGAAACTCGGAGTGACGAACAGGCCCCAGGCTATTGCGGTTGCGGCCCATAT
>JBGQDJ010000352.1:0-3563 GCA_041495805.1 Geobacteraceae bacterium | reverse complement strand
GTAATCTATAAATTCTCTCCTGTTATTACCGCATCCAATAATTCACTTAGTTCCTGAAGCTTGTAAGGTTTATTCAAGGCGCCCAAAAAACCGAATTTCCTGTATTTCGTCATGACCGGGTCATTGGAATATCCTGTAGATACAATCGCTTTGACGTTTTTGTCAATTTCCATGAGCTTTTTGATTGTTTCCTTGCCGCCCATGCCGCCGGATACTGTCAGATCCAGCATGACCACATCGAACGGCTGTTCCATCTCGCTGGCTTTAAGATACAATTCCAGCGCCTCCGCGCCGTCTTTCGCCTGGGTGACCTCACAACCGATGGTTCTGAGAATCCCTTCCGCCACTTCCCTGACCTCTTCTTCATCATCCATAACTAGCACCCTCTTGCTCCCGGTATATGGTTTCCGCTCGACTTCTTTCGCAGGCTTATGAGTGTCAGCGGCCGGCAGGTATATGTTGAAGACCGATCCGCCTGTATTGGATTCGGCGGCAATCTGTCCTCCATGTTTGCTTATTATAGAGTAAGAGGTGGCGAGACCAAGGCCGCTCTTCCCCTCTTTTGTGGAAAAATATGGATCAAAAATCTTATCTCTTATTTCCGGTGATATGCCCTGGCCATGGTCGGATATGCTAATCATTATGTATTTTGCAGCCTTAAGTATTGACATATCTTTGGAGCCCATTGCAACATTTTCGCATTTTACTGCGATCATCCCACCTCTCGGCATTGACTGATCGGCGTTAATCACCAGATTTTCTATAACCTGGCGAATCTGCCCGGAATCGACTTCAACCGGCCACAGGTCTTCTGGGATGGTAAACTCGCATTTTGATTTGGAGCCGCTGAGGGCAAAACTTGCCGTATCCCTGATTAACTCCCCAATCTCGACGGTTTTTATGGAAAGTTCTTTCACTTTGGAAAACGTCAAAAGATTTCTTGTCAATTCCATTGCCCTGTTGATAGCATTCTCTGCCTTGTTAAGCCGCAGAATCACATCTTCATTTTTATTAAGCTTCATTTTTGCAAGAACGATATTCCCCAGGATTACGGTTAGCATATTATTGAAATCATGGGCGATCCCGCCGGCCAAAACACCAAGCGATTCAAGCTTCTGTGCCTTGAGCAGTTCTTCCTCCATTTTTCTGCGCTCGGTTGTATCGAATATTCCAACCAGCAGGTTCTCAAATTCGGAATCATTGCCGGGAATCGTTATCCTTATCCAGATATTAAGTTTCTTCCCTTTCAAAGTCCTGTGGACGGTTTCACCCTCAAAAAATTCCTTTTCCTCCATCATTGCTACAAGCATATCTCTGAAAATGGGAGAGGATTCTGGCAGATAAATGCTTTCCAGGGTTGCAAGCAGTTCGTCCTTGTTTTCCGCTTCGTACAATTTAATGGCAGCTTCGTTTACATCCTGTATTCTGATCTTTTTCAGAGCGTTCTGCTCAAATTCGGGATGCTCTTCCATGTATTGGCGCAGATCGGCCACCCCACGCGATTTCAGTTCGTTCAAAACCCTTTTTACTTCCGAGAAGTCTTCCACGCATATAGGGACGGAGGCGTTGTTGAATATTGTCAGGTACCTTGCCTCACTGGCACGCAGGGCTTCCGCCGCGCGCTCAAGCTCGGTTATGTCGCGCCAAGCTACAACAAGGCCGTCTTCAAGCTTGACCGCCCTGATGTTATATGTCCTTATCTCTCCGGCTCTTTTCCCCATTTTCCCCAGGTTGTCACTCCATCTCCCCATTATGAGCGGAAGGCCTGTTTCGACGACCTTGCAGTATTCATCAAAAAGTTCATTTTCTCTGTAATCGGGAAGGATTTCCAGAAGGTGCCCTTCGGCCAGATCGCTGGCACCCAAGCCGCATATCATGCATGCTGCCGCATTGACGTAGTCGATGCGAAAATCCCTGATCATACCTGTTTCATCTCGGACAGCCGTATAGATGCTGAACGCATCGGGCATGTTCTCAATTGAAGCCCTTACCCTCTCTTCACTCCTTGCAAGCGCCGCCTCGATACGCGTGTGCTCATCCCTTGCCCTGAGGGCCTTGATCCCGTATACAAGATCATCGGTCATCTCCTGCAGCAGCTTAACTTCCGACAGGGTGAAAGAATCCGGCCTATCTGAGTAGATGTTGAGTACGCCAAAGCTCTGATTATCCGATGCCAGGGGGAGAGAAATCATGGAGTGATAACCCAGTTCTTCAGCCTCCTTGCGCCGGATCTCATATGCAGGGTCTTCGATGGTATTATTGCATACAGCGGGTTTGCCGGTCCTTAATGCCGTGTTGACCGGGCTGATCCCATGCCCAGGGTCGGCCCAGTCGATTACAGGGGCTTCGCGGCCGATCTCCCTGAACCCCGCCTGGGCAACAGGGTGTACACACTGCCTTCCGTTTTGCTCCGTATAACCGATCCACGCAAAACGATACTTTCCGACCTCGTAAATGACCCTGCATATATACTGGAGTAGGATCAATTCATCCGTTGCGGTTATAATCGCCTCGTTGGAGAGGGTGAACATCCTCAGGGAGCGGTTTATATCTATCTGCAACTCTTCCGAACGCTTTATAGACTGTATAAGCGGGACGGTAAAGGCCATCCCGGCTGCCAGGAGGACCGATGCTATCAGCCCGATCAGTTCCTCAGTGACATTAATGCCGTTGAATGCCGTACTGCCGGAAAGGGAGTAAAGGGTATATATCCGGCGAACAAGCATTACTGTCAGGGCAGCAGCAAGTAGAACCCACGCATTTTTTCTGCCTGTGACCCTTATCAGCCAGATGCCGATGATCAGCGCTGTAACCTGAAAGAGAATGGAAATTTCCAGGACAAGATAGATATCCATGGCGACACTCCAGGAGAAGTCTAGTAATTGCGATCAGTTTCTTCAATCCGACCGCCGGCCTGTAAAGCTTCCGCCGACAATATACAAAATACATTCATCCGGTTTTTCTGAATATTGCATTTTTTCAGGTTCAATGCAATTACGTAATATATTCAGCTGAGCGATTATATGACTGAAACCTGCCGGCAAAAGAAAAGGCTGGAAATGAGCGGCAGAATCCATGGGGATGAAACGCCGGTTTTCAAAAAGCAATGCCTGCACCCAGTCGGCTAACGGATTAAGTATTTACATTGCTGTTACATCTATGTATATTATTAGTTACAGCAAGATGTCGTCGGGTAAACAGCAAATAGGAATGGAGGTGTGGATAATGGCAGGTCTATATACGATAGCCTTGGTAGGAGTGCCGGCGGTTGCAATGGTGTTTCAGTACAGAAATTACAGGAAAAGTCACCCGAAAGGGTCGGAAAAAAAATGTGATTGCCCGAAATAAGAATAGGCCTGTGAAAGCAGGCCTTTCACATTTCACAACTCCCCTCTCCATGACAGCTTGAGAATCCCTCGCTATAATTCCGCTGTCTGTTCTGCATGAAGCAACATGAAACCAATTGACTATATCCGCTTATCAGGATATAGTCTTCCCATGAAGACCATTTCCAATATATTCAAATCCCTTGGCGATGAAACCAGGTTACGTTTGCTGGCGCT
>JBGQDJ010000351.1:0-3580 GCA_041495805.1 Geobacteraceae bacterium | reverse complement strand
TTACAAGCTGGGGCTGGTCTACGAATTCAAAAAGGCTTATGAAGATGCGACTGCCCAATACAAGGAAGCCGTTGAACTGAAAAGCGACCATGCCAAGGCCCTCAATGCCCTGGGACGGGTCTACATGAAAACCGGCAATATCGCCGAGGCAAAGGAAGCACTGGAATCAGCCAAAAAAGCCGATCCGTCTCAGGAAGAAACAACCGTGCTGCTCAGCAGTGTCAAGGACGAGTTGTCTCCCGAACCGAAGAAGTATAAAAAGAAAGGGAATAAATCTAAAAAACGGGGAAGCGGCAAGCACAAAGGGTCTAAAGCAAAAGCGTCAAAGAAGAGCGATAAAGGGGAAACGAAGAAGAGTCAAAAGGAATCGTCGAAAAGGAAACATTGAGGATCGTTTTACCGGAGGGGTGCAAACAGGGAAGTAAGCGGAAAGGTGGCAATCAAACCGCCGATTGTGGGGGACCGCCTTTCGATCCAGGCGCAGAAAATAATGATAATATTGTCACTTCCCGCTGGCGGTGAAGGCCTCACTCAGTGGCAGCAGCTTAACCTCCCCTGGGTTATGCAGGAGCTGTAGTACTTTACTGATCCCCAGTGGCTCGTTACCATTGCCGTGCACCAGGATAAAGCTGCCGCTCGTGGGGATCTCTTCCTTCGCGAGCCACGCATCGCTGCCAACAGGAATCAATGCCAATCCCCTGAGTTTTTGCAAGAGTTTCCCATCGGCGACCAGACCGGGGAAACGGAAAAATGGGGACGGAATAAGGCCGTTCTTCAATAAAAGCTGTTCCGTTTCCAATACTTCATGCTCCAAATCGATACCGGGGGAGAGGAGGAAATTCCGCTCAAGCGGCACACCAGGATTATATGGATGGGTTGCGGAGTGATTCACCCATGTCACGGCTAGTCGCTCTTCTCTTATCTGCTGAATGATCCAGGCAAGTTCATCCCTATGATTTTCCATCCATATTCCGGTGACGGCAATCGCCACCGGAGTCCCAACCCTCTTCTCACTGCACAAATCGCCCAAGATCGTGAAAAATAACTTTTCGAAAGGTCTCCGGGATGGACATAAGTCCACGGTCAGGAACATGCCTGGCACTGGATATTCAGCATGGACCGCGCCATGATTCTGGAGTTTGCATGGCAGGGCAGTGTAACGGTCAAGCGCCTTTACAAAGGAGGTCTTGCGTAGAGAATCGAGAGAAATGTCTCCGGTGAAGTCAAAAGCTGAGGCCTTCACAGCTGAAGTCTTCATGTTGGCGGGATTGACGATAAGAAGATATGGGATGCTACTACTCTTGTATTTACGGATGGCGATCCGTATCTGCCCGGAAGAATCACGCCCAGCCCGGAAGATCGGCCGGTAGTCTGCGATTGCTGCTGTTTCCGCAGCCAGGGGCGCATATGTGAAAATGAGACTGACCAGAAAGAAAAAGATGAAATGTATAGGGCGAACGGAGATCATAGATCCTTACGCCAACACCGACAGCAGCGCTGTTTCTATCTTTTCCACATCAACCTGGGTGTTGAAGCAAGGACCGAAGGGGCGGTCATTGAGAATACCAATGACAGGAAGCGGATAGCAGTCCTTGATGCCGGAGGTAAGGTCCCCTTCACAGGCCACGGCCACCACCAGTTTGGGGCGTTTCTCGATGATGACCTTTCTGGCAAGGGTACCGCCTGTGGCAACGGAAATGTCAATATGGAATTTCTCCGCCACCTCGGCAAGGCCCTTTATGTCGCACCTCCCGCAGCGAAGGCACTTGTCGATAGACCCTGTAACTTTAATCTCACAATCGAATAGTTGCAGACAATGGGGCAGGAGAATAAGGACCCTGTCAGGCTTCACATGCAGTTTCTGGGACATTACCAGGCTGTTGTTCATGGCGACGAAAGACTGACGGATCCTGTCCCTGGGGATACCTAAGCTCTTTCCCATCAGTTCGATCATAGGCAGGAGAAATTTGATGACTACTCCCCTCATGAACCGGGTAAAGAGTATGTCCTTGCCAAGCGCCGTGGTCAGAACCAGCAGAATAGTGCCAAACACTGCCAGGCAGGAGAGTGCGCCCAGGACCACCCCTGACAATCGGGGAAGATCGGGGTGTATATTTTGTAGCCCTCTGGTCGGTACCCACCATAAAAGGAAGATAATCCCGACAATGAGCAGGCAAGTAACCCCCATGAGGGCAACGAAAAGACGCTTGCGTGGCGGAGTATTGTCCATCGTATGGCTGTCAGTCATGGGATAGGTCCCTGTTCCCCAGGATGGTACCCGGTATGATATTATATCCGGCCAGAAAATCCCTGGCTGAGAGGCGTTTTTTCCCTTCCAACTGCAATTCTTCCACGAGAAGACTGCCTCCTTTGCAGGCGATCACCAGGCCCGACCGGTCGGCCTGAAGCACGGTCCCCGGCGCCCCTGATCCACCGGCAACCCGGCAGCGGTAAATCTTCATTGTTTTATCACCCAGCGAAGTAAAAGCACCTGGCCAGGGAGTCAATCCACGTACCAGGTTGCGGATCCTCAGCGGTTCCCTGTCCCAGTCGATGCGGCCGTCTTCTTTCTTGAGCATGGGGGCGTAATTTGAAAGAAGACCATCTTGTTTCTCGGCATCGAGCTTGCCTGCGGTGAGCAGGTCCAGAGTCTCGGCCAGGGCCTCTGCGCCGGCTACCGAGAGCAGGTCGTGGAGCGACTGGGCATCATCGTCCGGGCCGATGGGTACAACCTTTTTCAGGAGAATATCCCCGGTGTCGAGCCCTTCATCCATCTGCATGGTGGTTATGCCGGTCTCGGTTTCGCCGTTGATGATGCACCAGTTGATGGGGGCGGCGCCACGATAGCGGGGGAGGAGCGACGCATGAACATTGATGCAGCCGTAACGGGGAATACTCAAAAGATCTTTGGGAAGTATCTGGCCGAATGCCGCCACAAGAATCAGGTCGGGACGGAGTTCCCTGATGATCTCGACAAACTCCGGGACGCGTACCTTGGCAGGCTGTAATACAGGTATACCATTCTCCTTGGCCACTATTTTCACAGGCGGCGACGCAAGCTGCTGCCCTCGACCTTTCGGTCGGTCAGGCTGTGTAATCGCCGCCACCACCATTTCGCCACGGTCGATAAGCTTTTTCAGCGAAGGGACGGCAAATTCAGGGGTCCCCATGAACACCAGGCGCAGTCCTGTCATCAGTAAGCTTCCTGTCGTTCTTCGGCCATACGACGGTATTTCTTCCGGAACATATCCCTTTTCAAAGGAGAGAGGTGATCGATGAACAAAATTCCGTCAAGATGGTCGATTTCATGCTGAAAAGCTATGGAGAGGAGGCCGTCCGCCTTGAAGGTGACCTCTTCGCCGTAAAGGTTAATGGCTTTGATCACAATTCTCGCATGCCTGCGTACATTGGCGGCATATTTAGGAACGGAGAGACATCCTTCCTCCTCATATATTTCGCCGTCAGCATGAACAATAACCGGGTTTATGGCGACGATCAGCCCCGGTGCATCATCCTTTGTCGAAACGTCTATAACAATTATCCTCTGATGCACACCTATCTGTGGTGCTGCAAGACCTAC
>JBGQDJ010000350.1:0-3591 GCA_041495805.1 Geobacteraceae bacterium | reverse complement strand
AGGTGCCTGCGCTGTGCCACGCCATTCGGATGAAGAGTCCCCCGTAGTGACCGTAATCGGCCGGCCACCACTCCTGCGAGTCGGTCATCAGCGCATAGAGGTCCTTCTTCAGTGCCCCCAGGTCGAGTTTCTTGAATTCCTCAGCGTAGTTGAACTCCTCCCCCATCGGGTTCCCCATGGGAGAATTCTGGTGAAGGATCTTGAGGTTCAACTGGTTCGGCCACCAGTCCCGGTTCGACGGACCGCTGCCGGCGGTGGGTTTATCAACTGCGCCCGTTACCGGACACTTGCTATCTTTATTCATCTCAGTTCTCCTTTCCTTTCGGGTTTGGATTTGTACAGCTAACATGTCGGCATCGTGGAAATTAGTCGCCGGATGGTGCCAAAAATGTTGCCCAAGTTGTTGATCAAGAATCCTCTCTTCGGCGATCATCTGCTAACTTGCTTTGGTGTCGGTATTGATAGTTTAAATTACTACTCAGCAATATCAACTATCTAACGGGGAAAAATACTCGACTCAAAAACCGCTACTTCAGGCACTTACCGCATACCCCGTAGACTACGACGTTCTTATTGTCTATACGTCCCCATCTATTGATTTCTTCCGGAAGGGTGGCCTCATCTATCAGTTGCCATCTAAAATCCATGATCTCCTTACACTTGCGGCAAATGAGATGGTGGTGTCGCATGCCTGTTGCCTCAAATCGGGCCTGGCTTTCGACCGTATCGACCTTGGTTATGAGACCATGGCTTTCAAAGGTGGCCAGGGTTCGGTAGACTGTGTCCAAGGAAATCATGGGAATTTTCCTTCGAAGACGCTTATGAAGCACTTCCGCCGAAGGATGGTCGTCCGCCTTGGCCAATTCACGATAAATTTCCAGGCGCTGATGGGTGAGCCTGAGACCGGCTTCCCTGCAGGCGTTCTTAAAAGCGGTAAGCTGTTCCTGAATCATTTCGGTCGAAGTCGGCATATCAGGGTGACGAAATCCTTTGATAAAGAAGTTTTCTTATGTAAGAAAGATTATCAACAAGCTTGCTGATGTCAAGCCTTCAAGTAAATAAAATTAGCTGCCACCGTAGGAAGGTCCAGGCAAGATAAACACTCTATTTTTATTATGATTCACTTTTGTGCATTATCGACGTCCAAGAATAATCCGCTTTCCAAGAACATAATGACACGTTAAAGAATTAATATTGTAATTGTGAATCTTGCAAAGTAGAATCAATTAAGCCGATACAACAAATCCAGAAAAACCTCCCCAAAACGTTCTTCCAAAGGTTAATCCCGATGACTTTATTAAAGATTATGGTGCTTGCCGCAATTCAAGGGGCTGCCGAACTCCTGCCAGTCTCGAGTTCCGCGCATGTTATAGTTGCCGCAAAGTTAATGGGACTCGACCCAACCATGCCGGAAATGACCCTTTTGTTGATCATGCTTCATACGGGCACGATGTTCGCTGTAATATTATTTTTCTGGAATTCCTGGAAAACGAGCTTTTTTGCTTCACGCAAAATATTCTGGAATTCGGCCAAGCTTATTTTTGTTGCCACAGCCATAACGGGTGGGGTAGGAATAGCTCTGAAATCGTTGATCGAACGGGTCATATTAGGGAGTGTTCCTCATGCTGAAATTGAACTTCTTTTTGGCAATTTATCTCTGATTGCAGCTGCGCTGGCCGCAGTAGGAATACTCATCATTTATGCAGGCATAATGGGGAATAGTTCATGGGAGGCAACCGCTTTGAGCATAAGGGAAGCCTCCTGGATTGGGGCTGTCCAGGGTTTCTGTCTGCCTTTCCGGGGATTTTCGCGTTCCGGCGCGACGATATCCACCGGCCTGCTACTGGGGATAGCCAGAACAAGAGTCGAGGAGTTCAGTTTCGCATTGGCCGTTGTGCTTACTCCACCGCTAATTGTCCGTGAATTCCTGCGGTTGCTTAAGGCTCATGAGACAACGTCGTCACAAGGGATAAATCTGTTGGGACTGTTTTACCCCAGCCTGTTGGGAATGGTGTTAAGCTTTATTTCAGGGTTCCTGGCTCTCCGCTGGCTCTCAAGGTGGCTGGAAGGCGGTCGCTGGCATTTTTTCGGCTATTATTGCCTCTGCGCCTCATTGATGGTTTTTCTGCTTCACAGATGTGGATTTTGATGTGGACCTCGCTAAAACCCGTTGCCAGCTGATGGCGCTGTCCTCCGTAATCGACAGCCTGATAACCTCCCTTGGCTTTAAACGGGATATGCCGTTGGCATACTTGAATCTCACAAAGGAGTATTTCGATGACGTATACCTCGCTCGCAAATAGTATTTGCAGTATTTTGCTATTGTCTACTATATCCAGCCCCGTTATGGCTTCGGAACCCGTGAAGCGCTACGATTTGCGGGATTTTTTCAGTAAGCCGGAGCGCGCTTACTTCCGTCTCTCTCCAGACGGGAAAACCCTCGGATTCATGCAGCCCTATGAGCGACGGGAAAACATTTATGTGTTACCTCTGTCGCTTGATGGCAAAACACCGGACTTCAACAAGGCCAGACGGTTGACCGAAGAAACTGCACGGGACATCTCGGTGTATTTCTGGAAGGGCAACGACCATATCCTCTATGTCAAAGACTTCGGCGGGGACGAGAACTACCATGTCGTATCAATTGATGTGCAAAGCGGCAAGCAACAAGACCTTACACCGTTTCCAAAGGTACGCGCATCGATCGTGGACGACCTGAAGGACGACCCTGATCACGTGTTGGTACAACACAACAAGAGAGATCCGAAGGTTTTTGACGTCTATCGGCTCAACGTGAAAACGGGTGAATCAACGTTAGTGGCGCAGAACCCGGGCGACATCACGAATTGGCTTACCGACCATGCAGGCCGGGTCCGCATTGCCACAGCAACCGATGGTTTAAACTCCAGTCTCTTTTATCGGGCTTCGGAGAAGGAGCCTTTCAAGACCGTACTAATCACTGACTTTCGTACCACTGTGGAACCGCTCCTTTTCACTTTCGACAACAAAGCTCTCTATGCCCTGTCAAACCGTGGGCGGGATAAGACGGCACTTGTGGTTCTCGATCCGGACACCGGTAAAGAGTCAAAACCGCTCTTCGAAAATCCGGATGTCGATCTCGAAGGAGCGTCCTATTCCCGCAAACGCAAGGTGCTCACCTATGCAAGCTTTAACACCTGGAAGGAGCAGCGCCACGTCTTTGACCCTGAAACCAAAAAGCTCTTTACTAAACTTCAGGAGAAACTGCCCGGCTATGAGGTTGCAATCCAGAACGAGAACCTCGCCGAGGACACTTTCATTGTGGCAGCTTACAATGATCGCACTCCCGGGACCCGCTACGTCTATTCTTCAAAATCGGACACTCTCACCAAACTGGGGGAGATCAATCCCCATATTGACGCGGCCCACATGGCACCCATGAAAGCCGTAACCTATACAACGAGGGACGGCCTGAAAATCAACGGCTACCTGACAGTGCCGGTGAATCGGGAGGCCAGGAATCTTCCCGTTATCGTTAATCCTCACGGCGGCCCCTGGGTCCGCGATTCATGGGGTTTTAACCCCGAGGTCCAGTTCCTGGCCAACCGCGGT
>JBGQDJ010000349.1:0-3594 GCA_041495805.1 Geobacteraceae bacterium | reverse complement strand
GGCGATGGTCTTTACCGGTATGAGGCACTACAGGCATGAGAGTCGGACTTAACAGGGATAATCAGGATTAACAGGATAAAAGCAATAAAACATCAAATTAGATAACTGAATATGAAAAGAAGCTACTTTGATATATTTAATGTTGGTTATTGAGTCATTGAGATTTTAATCCTGTCTATCCTGAATATCCCTGCTAAACAGATTTTGCTTCAAAGGTTTTTGAAACTCTGTGACTGATTTTCCAAGGAGTTATTGAATGAAAGTCCTCGTTATCGGCAGCGGCGGCAGGGAACACGCCCTGGTCTGGAAGATCGCCCAGTCGCCCCTGGTTGAGAAGGTTTACTGCGCGCCCGGCAACCCCGGCACCGCCCTGCTGGCGGAGAATATCGACATCAAGGTCGATGATCTGGCAGGGCTCCTCGCCTTTGCCCTAAAGGAGGGGGTCGGCCTCACGGTAGTCGGCCCGGAGATCCCCCTCTCCCTCGGTATTGCCGACCTGTTCGAGGAAAACGGCCTGCGGATCTTCGGCGCCAGGCGAAATGCAGCCCTGATCGAGGCAAGCAAGGCCTTCGCCAAGGAGCTGATGAAAAAATACCGGATCCCCACTGCCGCCTACGAAGTCTTTGACCGTCCTGAGCCGGCCGTGGAGTTTATCGACAAGCTCGGTATCCCGGTGGTTATCAAGGCGGACGGCCTGGCGGCCGGCAAAGGTGTCGTTATTGCGCAGACGCGGGATGAGGCGATTGCCGCCGTGACCGGAATGCTCAAGGGGAACATGTTCGGAGATGCCGGATCACGGGTGGTCATAGAGGAATTCCTGACCGGCGAAGAGGCGTCGTTCCTTGCATTTACCGATGGGAAGAGGATCATTCCCCTGGCGAGCGCCCAGGACCATAAAGCGGTGTTCGACGATGACCGGGGCCCCAATACCGGTGGCATGGGGGCATATTCGCCCGCTCCGGTGGTGACCGGTGAGATCCACGACAGGGTCATGGCCGAGGTGATGCAACCCACGGTGGATGGAATGGCGGCTGAGGGAAGGCCTTACCGAGGGGTGCTCTACGCGGGACTGATGATCAACGGCAAGGAGATCAGGACCCTTGAATTCAATGCCCGCTTCGGTGATCCCGAGTGCCAGCCGCTCCTGATGAGGATGAAATCGGACATCGTCCCTTTACTTCTCGCCGTGGCCGTGGGGGACCTGGCTGAAATGGATATCCAATGGCATGACCAGGCTGCGGTCTGCGTGGTCATGGCCGCGGGGGGGTACCCGGATGTCTACGCTAAAGTGGATGAGATCATGGGGTTGGAAGAGGCCGGGAAGATCGGCGACATGGTCGTGTTTCACGCCGGCACGGCCTTGAAAGAGGGGAAGACCGTGACCGCCGGAGGGCGTGTGCTGGGTGTAACCGCCCTTGGGCCAACGGTGAAGGAGGCCATTGACCTTGCCTACAGGGGTGTTGCCGCCATTACCTGGAAAGGTGTCCAATACCGTCGGGACATCGGCAGGAAAGCATTGGAAAGAAGATAACCTTTACCTCATTGCAACGGAGGGAAAACGCGGATGGAGAATCCACTTGTTCTTATAATCATGGGAAGCGACTCCGACCTGCCGGTCATGGAGGAGGGGGCGAAGATTCTCGCTGAATTCGGGGTGCCGTACGAGATGCGTATTTCATCGGCGCACCGCTCACCGCAGAGGACTGCCGAACTCGCGGCGGAGGCGGCCGGACGCGGGATCAGGGTGATAATAGCCGGGGCAGGCATGGCGGCACATCTTGCCGGGGTCATTGCCGCAGAAACCTGTCTGCCGGTGATTGGCGTCCCTATGGGAGGGAGCTCGCTGGGCGGCCTGGATGCCCTTTATTCGACAGTGCAGATGCCGGGAGGAATCCCTGTGGCAACCATGGCTATCGGCAAAGCGGGAGCGACGAACGCGGGTATATTTGCCGTTCAGATTCTGGCGCTGGGCAATCCGCTTTTGATGGAAGGGCTCAAGGCCTTCCGGGAAAAGATGACGCGGGAGGTGGAGGAAAAGGACCGCGCGCTGCAAGATGCCGGGAAATGATGGTGGCCGCAGGCATTAATACGTTAAGGTATGCTAATCCAAAACGAAATCGGATATTTCCCTTGACAAGGATGAGGCCGCATATATAATTTCGGCACGATTTTTTGAAGGGAAGGGATAACAGTTTCCTTGTTATCCTTTTTTATTGATCCTGTAAATAATTAGAAAAATTAAATTATACTTTTTATCCCATAATAATTTATACTGCTAAAATTATGTAGCAAATGATGGCCCTGCTTCCACGGGACCAATTCACGACCAATTCAGGAGAATGCCTTGAAGACTAAGAAAAGCGGAGATTTTTTACAATCATTATGGGACTTTTTCTGTTCCCTGAAACTATCGATATCCCTCCTGATCTGCCTTGCGACGACATCGATTATCGGCACGGTTATTCCCCAGGGTCCGCAGCAGGAATACCTGCAACAGCTCGGTCCGACCAAGCTCAAGCTGTACAGTGTCCTCGGTTTTTTCGATATGTATCATTCCTGGTGGTTTGTCCTCCTTCTCTACCTCTTGACAGTCAATCTTGTCGCCTGTTCAGTCAAGAGACTGCCGAGGGTCTGGAAAACCATAGCCGAACCGAAACTGCTCATGGACGGCAGTTTGGAGAAGTCACTTTCTCTTACCCATGATTTCAAGATTTCGGGTGACGACATCGCCCTCAAGGATAAAATGGCGGCGTTTCTCAAGGCGGAGTTCGCGACTCCGGTGGTGACGGAGGTCGATGGCGTCTATCATCTCTTTGCCCAGAAGACACCCTATTGCCGTCTCGGGGTTTATGTAGTGCATACGAGCATTATCATAATCTTCATAGGCGCCATGATCGGTTCCCTGTTCGGCTACAAGGCCTTCGTCAATATTGTCGAGGGGACGGAAACCTCCACGGTTTTCAACCCCCGCGCCGAAAAGCCTATCGATCTCGGTTTTGCAGTCAGATGCGAGAAATTTTCCGTCTCCTTCTATGACACCGGCGCTCCAAAAGAGTTCAAGAGTATCCTTACCATTCTGGAAAAAGGGCAACCGGTGCCTGGATATGTAAACATCCCCATTGTAGTAAACAGTCCGCTGTCCTATAAGGGGATCACTTTTTACCAGTCTAGTTACGGGCCCGCGGGGGTTTATCGTTTTTCGGCCACTCCCAGGAAGGGAGGGGCTCCGGTAATTATTACCGCCCGGCAGGGAGAGCGGGCGCAGCTCCCCAACGGCGGCTACATGCAGGTCCTGGAGGCCGTGCCTGATGTCAGTCCCTTCATGCCCCAGATGTCGGGAGCGGCGGCAAAGATTGAAGCTGTCTCACCCGGCGGGGTTCCCCAGCAGTTCGTTGTTTTTAAAAACTATCCCCATTTCGACGAACAACGGGGAGGAGACCTGATATTCGCCTTTGAAGGGATTGAGGAAAAGAATTATACGGGGCTGCAGGTTGCCAAAGACCCCGGGGTCTGGGTCGTCTGGCTGGGATGCACACTGATGGTGCTCGGTATCTGCATGGCGTTTTTCTTTTCTCACAAGCGGATATGGATTAG
>JBGQDJ010000348.1:0-3632 GCA_041495805.1 Geobacteraceae bacterium | reverse complement strand
CCCTGTTGCAGATGCTCCCCTTCTCGTTGACCGCAGCCCAGCGCCGGGTCCTGTCGGAGATCAAGGAAGAGATGATCTCTCCCCATCCGATGCACCGGCTGGTCCAGGGGGACGTCGGGAGCGGCAAGACCCTGGTGGCGCTGATGGCGGCGCTCGTGGCCGTGGAGAACGACTACCAGGTGGCGATCATGGCCCCCACCGAGATCCTGGCCGAACAGCACTACCTGAACATCCACGGCTGGTGCGAGACACTGGGACTGAAGGTGACGCTCCTCACCTCGGGGCTCAAGGGGAAGGCAAAGAAGGCTGCTCTGGCGGAGGCGGCCGAGGGGGTTGCGCATATCGTCGTCGGGACCCATGCGGTGATCCAGGATAAGGTGGAGTTTGCCCGGCTGGGGCTCGGGATAGTGGATGAGCAGCACCGTTTCGGCGTGCTGCAGCGGGGTATCCTGAAAAAGAAGGGGGAAAACCCCGACATCCTGGTGATGACCGCCACCCCGATCCCGCGGACCCTGGCCATGACGGTCTTCGGCGACCTCTCCCTGTCGGTGATCGACGAAATGCCGCCGGGGAGGAGCCCGATCGAGACCCGGCTCTGCTACGAATCGCGGCGGGAGCAGGTGTATGGTATAATCAGGGACGAGGTAAAGAAGGAGCGGCAGGTCTATATCATCTATCCGCTGGTGGAAGAAACGGAAAAGTCGGACCTGAAGGCGGCGACCCAGATGGCCGAGCATCTTCAACAGGATATCTTTCCCGACCTCCGCATCGGCCTCCTCCACGGCAGGATGCGGCCGGAGGAGAAGGAAGGGGTGATGCGCTCTTTCAAGGAGCGGGAGCTAGACATCCTAGTGGCGACCACCGTCATAGAGGTGGGGATCGACGTCCCCAATGCCACGCTGATGGTGGTCGAGCATGCCGAACGGTTCGGCCTTTCGCAGCTCCACCAGTTGCGCGGACGCGTGGGGCGGGGGAGCGCCAAGTCCCGTTGCATCCTGCTAACGCCGGGACGGATGTCGGAGGAGGGGGCCAAGCGGCTGCGGGTAATGGAGTCGACCAACGACGGATTCAAGATTGCCGAGGCGGACCTGGAGATCCGCGGCCCAGGCGATTTTCTCGGCACCCGCCAGGCGGGACTCCCAGATTTCCGGGTGGCCAATATCCTGCGCGACGGCCGCATACTGGAAGAGGCAAGGGAAGAGGCTTTTGCGCTACTGGAGCGCGACCCGAAGCTGGAGCAACAGCCAAGGCTCAAGGAAGAGTTGGCGAAGAGGTGGGGGGGAAGACTTGAACTGGCGGGGATCGCGTAAATCAAGAATTAACAGGGATATTCAGGATGAACAGGATGAAAGGCTTTGGATTTAACCCTAAATTTGATTTTGATTTTTATCCTGTATATCCTGTCCATCCCTGTAAAAAAAAGGGTTTGTGTTTACTTTCTGGTTCCGGCTTTGCCGGCGTAAGTTATCAATGCCGGTTTTTGCAATCCGGCCAAATTCATGGAGGTTGAAAAGAATGTCCGAATTCAAGAACGTAACTGTTGTGAAGGAAGCGAATGTCTATTTCGACGGCGGGGTGACAAGCCGATCTGTGCTGTTTGAGGACGGCTCGAAGAAGACTCTCGGTATTATCCAGCCGGGTGAATATACCTTCAACACCGACGCAGCCGAACTGATGGAGATACTCTCCGGTGAGATGGATGTGCAGATTGCCGGTGGCGTCTGGGGGCCGATGCAGGGAGGGGAGTCGTTCGCGATACCCGCAAAATCATCTTTTACCATGAAGGTGAAGACGGTGACCGACTACTGTTGTTCGTTCCTTGGCTGATTCGCAACCGATTGATCAACGGAGTTTTATAATGGCAAGACCATGCACAACTTTTTAACGGCTGATATACCGGGCACCGGCGGGACGATAAAAGAGAGTCCGGAAGACTTCCAGGTATGGGAAATCCCTCTCTATCTCCCCTGCGGGGAAGGTGAACACACCTACGCGGAGATCGAAAAAAGGGGTATAACCACGCTGGAAGCGCTTCGCCGGATTGCACGGGCGCTGGATATCCCGGAACGGGAGATCGGCTACGCCGGGATGAAAGACGCCAAGGGGGTAACAGGGCAGACCTTTTCCATCCCGCGCACGGCGCCGGATCGCGTTCTGGCGCTGGAGCTGCCGGGTATGAAGATCATCTCGGCTTCGCTCCACCGAAACAAGCTGAAGCTGGGGCACCTGGCTGGGAACAGATTCCTGATCAGGGTGCGCGGAGTCGCGGCGGAGGCCCCGGCAACGGCAAGGGAAGTGCTAGATATCCTTTTACAGCGGGGGGTGCCGAACTATTTCGGCCCCCAGCGTTATGGCGCCCAGGGGAATTCTCACCTGATCGGCCGCGCTTTGCTCCGGCGCGAATACCGGGAAGCTGTCGATGCAATAATGGGGAACCCTGCGCTGGTGCGGGACGAGCGATGGCAGGCAGCAATCACCGCTTACCTAAATGGTGATCCGGCGGAAAGTCTGCGGCTTTTTCCGGGACACTGCCGGACTGAGCGTGATATCCTGCAGCGGCTGCTTAAACGTCCCGATGCCTGGGATAAGGCGTTCCAGGCGGTCCATCCCCGGCTTAAGGGTCTCTATCTCTCGGCATTTCAGTCAGCGCTTTTCGACCGGCTGCTCGATGAAAGGCTGACTGCATTCGACCGGGTAATGACCGGCGACCTGGCCTGGAAGCACGATAACGGGGCCTGCTTTATGGTTGAGGATGCAGGCAGGGAAGCGGAGCGGGCGCACGCCTTCGAGATATCGCCTACCGGCCCGATGTTCGGCTGTAAAATGAAGCTCCCTGCCGGACAACCGCTGGCCATGGAGGAGGCGTTGCTGCAGTCGGAAGGTCTCACCCCGGCCGATTTCGATCTCCCCGGCGGATTGCGCCTGGAAGGAGAGCGCCGGCCCCTGCGTGTGCCCCTTGAAAGTGTTGATCTTCAGCACGATGGTGACGGGATTTCGCTGCAATTTTCTCTTCCCAAGGGGGCCTATGCAACATCGGTGCTGCGGGAGATCATGAAGACAGGATAAATTCAGACGACCAGCAGGTTGTATCAGAGATGATCGGCACTATTAATAACATTAATCAAATTAAATGCGTTTAAAATATGTCTAAGGCATTTTTCTCGATTGACAATTATAAAACAATGTTTACAATAAAAAACCGTTAATTATATGGTCGATTAATTCCGGCATCTCCTGCAAGTCATCCCCGGATGGCTTTGCCGACACCACTGCTATAAAAGATATATTTAATATCATGGATTTCAAATTGCTTTTTTTACAGATGGGATAAACATTTAAACCGATTTTGGTGCCGACAGAGTTCAAATTATTCTTATCTTAAAATACGGGTGCTGAACATGGCTAAAAAGGAAAAAACTGATTACGTAATCCAAGCGGTTTACCATGCCCTCGATCTCCTGGAACAGTTTCGCGACGATGTGGACGAACTGGGCGTAACCGAGTTGAGCAACCGTCTCAAACTTCACAAAAACAATGTCTTCAGGCTTCTGGCAACCCTTGAATCGCGCAATTATATCGAGCAGAACAAGGTTACGGAAAACTACCGTCTGGGTCTGAAGACCCTGGAAATG
>JBGQDJ010000347.1:0-3651 GCA_041495805.1 Geobacteraceae bacterium | reverse complement strand
CACCGGACAGTGCAATTGATTAAGTCCTTCGGGAAAAAGGCAGGGGTCTCACTGAATCCGGCAACACCGCTCCACCATCTTGATTATCTCCTGGAAGAGCTCGATCTTGTGCTGCTGATGACCGTAAATCCCGGCTTTGGCGGGCAATCGTTTATCGAGGTGTGCATCCCCAAGATCCACGCCCTGCGCGGAATGCTCGACAAGCGCGGGCTTGAAACGGAACTTGAAGTGGACGGCGGAGTCAAGACAGACAATATCGGCCGCATCTCCAGTGCGGGGGCGGACGTGTTTGTGGCGGGGAGCGCCGTATTCAACAGTTCCGATTATGCCACGACCATCGCGGAACTGAAAAGGCAGGCAAAAGAAACGATGCTTTAATAATTCAGGTTGATAGACTGAAGGCTGAAGAAGAGTTGGCCTTCAGCCTTCAGTCTTCAGCCATAAGCCTTAACACCTGATTAGTCCCATGGATTTGAAAGAAAATATCAAAACCTCCCTGGCATCCCACAAAAGGGTGCCGCTGGCGCGGGGACCGGTCCCCGCCGCTGTGCTCATCCCCCTTTTCCTGAAAAACGGCGAATACCACGTTCTCTTTACCAAGAGGAACGAAAACCTGTCCCACCATCCGGGTGAGATATCGTTCCCCGGCGGCGTCAGTCACCCGGAAGACGTGGACTCCCTCCGGACCGCTCTGCGTGAGACATGGGAAGAGGTGGGCATTGCTCCGGAAGAGGTGGAGGTCCTTGGAGTGCTCGACGACTTCCTCTCAATTCACAACTACATGGTGACCCCCTATGCGGGCTTTGTCGCGGCTGGTCATCAGTTGCGGATAAACCCGGCGGAGATAGAACGGATCATCGAGGTCCCCCTCAGCTTTCTTCTCACCCCCGGCATATTTCAACTCCGCGACTGGACCTGGCAAGGGCGCACATTGACGCTCAATTTTCTTACCTATGGCGAGGACACTATCTGGGGGCTTACCGCAGCCATGCTCAAGCAGTTCCTGGAGATCATCAAGACAGTGGGCTGAAGAAATTAATCTAAATTTACGTGTGGTTCTAGACCGGCTGTAAAATTGGCCGTCTGCTTTTCTCTGCTTTTCCGGGGGATTACATGGAATGTTTACTTGAGAAAACAGATAGTTATGATTAAGATATAAATATATTATGACTATAGATAATCAATAATAGAGGATTACCATGAAAATCAAATATCGAATGCTCGTTTTAACAATGTTTATAATGCTTACATCAATAAGCGCTTACGCTACTCCACAATTTCTAAAGGTAAGCGACAAACGAACGGTCGAGTTCAAAGAGGTTATAGCAGATGCCTATGGATCTGAGATTATCTTTATTGGCGATACTCATGACGTTATAAAACAACATGAAAACCAACTTGACATTATCCGTGCTCTGTACGCAAAAAAAATTCCCTTAGCAATAGGGCTTGAAATGTTTACATCCGATAATCAACGACAGCTCGATGACTGGATAGCAGGTAAGCTTGATGAACAGGATTTTAAACTAACCTATTCAAGGAATTGGTCATATGACTGGCAGTTATATCGGGATATTTTCATTTTTGCCCGTGACAATCATATTCCAATGATTGCGCTCAACATTCCAAAACCAATTATGTTCAAGGTTGTGGCACAGGGTTCTTCAGCCCTGAGCGATACTGACAAAAAAGAGATGCCACCTCACATCTCATGGACGTTGAATACCCCTCAAACTGAATATCTGAAAAGGATATTTACACAGGTATTTGGGAATAGATCCAAAGCTGTGTCTTTTGCCAATTTCTGCGAGGCACAGGCATTGCGTAATAATGGCATGGCCTGGAATATTTCAAAATTTAAAGAAAAATTCCCAAAGAACAAAATAGTTGTCATTGCCGGCACTTGGCATGCTATAAAGAACGGGGTCCCTGAGCAACTAAAACAGTATGGCAACCTGAGCCATAAAGTAATTCTACCTGAGTTGCCTGAGATTAATATGCAAAATGCTACATCGGATGAAGCAGATTATTTTATGATGCAATAAGCACGGTGAGGAGGGCCGGCCTCTGGAATCAGGCGCTGGAGTTATCAGCGGTCCCCGGCGGGACAGAAATGGAGGGAGCACCCCTCGCAGCGGGGCTTCTTGCGGCAATGCTCCTTGGCATGCTGGACGATCAGGGCGTGATACTCGTTGAATAGCGCCACATCCGGAGGGAGATTCTCCATGAACAGGGCGCGTACATCCTCATAACCCGCCTTGGCGGTTATCAGGCCGAGACTGGTCAGGAGCCTTTTTGTGTAGGTGTCCACCACAAAAGAGGGCTTGGCGCAGGCATAGAGAAGAATGGAATCGGCCGTCTCCGGACCGATCCCCTTGACCGTCAGCAGCTCATCCCTCAGTTCCGGCCACTCCGCTTCGGACATCCTCTCCACGCTCCCGCCGTAATTATCGAAAAGCCAGGAGATGAAACCCTTGAGCCTCACGCTCTTCACATTGAAATAACCGGCCGGCCTGATCAGCTCTGCCAGCCTTTCAACCGGCATGTCACGAAGCGACACTGGAGAAAGAAGTCCCTCCCTTTTCAGGTTGAAGATAGCCTTCTCCACGTTCCCCCAGTTTGTATTCTGGGTGAGGATCGCGCCGACGCAGACCTCGAATGGGGTCTCGGCAGGCCACCAGTGGCGGTGGCCGTAACGGTCGAGGAGGAGTTCGTAGATACGGTATAATTTCTCTTTCAATGTTCCCACGGATCAGATGTAAAAGGCAAAAGGAATCCAGATTTCACTCTTCACTCTTCAGCATATCCCAGTATCTTGTCGTATACCCCCCTCACCGATCCGGTCAGCCCTTTATAATCTTTAATCAATGCATCGCCGGGATTTTTCAGCTTCCGGTCGTATCCCAGGCGGCGGGCCAGCTTGTTCAGGTAATCCCGTGAGCCGCCCAGATCGTTCATGGAGTAATCATGGATGATGCGGAGGCGGTTTTCCAGGCGGCGCAGACACTTGTACCCCGTGATCAGGTTGTCGCAATCATCGGAGGGTATAATTCCGAATTCCTTGATTGCCTGCAGGGCAGTGACGGTATTGGTGCTGCGGATGGCCGGATAATCCCGTCCGTATGCCAGCTGCAGATACTGGACGATGAATTCCACATCGACCATCCCTCCCCTGCCGGTCTTGATATTGTAGCTTCCGGCGCTTTCCTTTGCAATCTCGGTCTCCATCCGCATCCTGAGGCGATGGATCTCCCTTCGCACCGATTCATCCGCACCGGTTCCATATACGGTATCCGTGACAATCTCCTCAATGCATTTTTTCAGCGTCGCATCTCCGAATACAACCCGCGCCTTTGTCAGTGCCTGTCTTTCCCATATATGCGCCTCTTCCCTATGGTAACTCTCGAACGAATCGAGTGACGTCACCAGCGGGCCGGCATTACCGGACGGGCGCAGCCGCGTGTCTATCTTGTAGACATATCCCTCGCGGGTCTGGGTGGTCAGGATGGAGATGATCTTCTGCCCCAGCTTGGCAAAGTACTCGTGATTGGTTAGCTGTTTTGCCCCGTCGGTGACCCCTTGGTGGTCATAAATATATATAATGTCCAGATCCGAGTGGTAGTTGAGTTCGAAGCCGCCCATCTTGCCCAT
>JBGQDJ010000346.1:0-3653 GCA_041495805.1 Geobacteraceae bacterium | reverse complement strand
TTGCCGATCAGCCCGCTGAAACTGTAACGCTCCTGTATCTCCTGCTTCAGGCGGATATTCTCCTTCTGCAGGGTCCTCTTCTCCAGGGCGTTCCTGACCAGGACCTTGATCTCCTCAACCTTGAACGGTTTGGCTATATAATCATAGGCACCAAGTTTCATCGCCTCAACCGCCTGCTCCGCCGTGGAAAATGCGGTTATGAGCAATACGGCAGTCTCAGGTGAGAGTTTCTTTATCCTCTCCAATAGCCTTATCCCGTCCAGGCCGGGCATGTTCACATCGGAAATGACCAGCTCAAAATCTTCCGACTCCAAAAGGTTCAAGGCAGCCTCGGCATTTTCGGCCTGACTGGCTGAGTACCCCTCCCTTTCCAGGAGAATGGAGAGGAACTCCCGCATACTCAGTTCATCATCGACTACCAGTATCTTTGTCGGCATAATCCCTCGCAATTCAGGTGAATAGAATAGGCTGGTTTTTTCATAAAACCGGCAGCAGTATTGTAAACACCGTTCCGGAATCAATGACGCTGTCAACAAAAATCGTCCCACAGTGTGATTCGATGATGCGATAGACCGTGGCGAGCCCCAGTCCAGTCCCACTTGATTTTGTAGTAAAAAAAGGCTCAAATACTCTTTTCATGTCATCCACGGTCATTCCCGAACCTGTATCCGCAACGACAATCTTCACCATTCCTTCCGTATCCTTCATGGCTTGGCCATTAGCAGCATCGATCCTTATCATGCCACCGTTGGGCATGGCCTCAGCCGCATTTAGAAACAGGTTCCAGAATACCTGGCGGATCTGGTCCCGGTCTACGGGGACTTTTAACTGATCCGGGCAGTTATTATTAATGACCACATTCTTGAAACGCGGGTCCGCGGACAACAGGGAAATCATATCCGTGACCAATTGCTTCAGCAGAACAGGGATTTTCAAAGGATGGGAAGGGCGTGCATATGCGAGGAAATCATTGATGAGGGTATTCAGCCTTTCCGTTTCCCGCACTATGATATCCAGAAGTTTCTTATCAGCTGCGTCAATTCTCTCCCCCTGGCAAATCAACTGCACGGAACCGCTGATGGAAGCCAACGGGTTTTTTACTTCATGGGCTATGTGCGCCGACAATTCGCCGATTGCGGCAAGACGGTCGGCCCTTTTCAGTTCCGCTTTCATCCTTATTATCTGGGTCAGATCCTTGAAATGGATGATAACACCTGCAAAATTCTCCTCCTTGTCGGTAAACGGGACCGACCTGAAGCCAAAGACCATCCGTCCCCTTTTCCTGGAGTTGTAATCTATTTCTCCTTCGTGGAAAGTCAGGATTTTTTCCGCAAAGGGAGTGAATCCTTCAAGTATCTCCGTCAATGGCCTGTCATAGGCCTCTTCTTGTGTTATGCCGGTCAATTCGGCGGCATGGCGGTTGAAGACACGTATTTTAAGGTCACTATTGATGGTGAGGAGCCCGCTGTCGATATTGGAGACGATTGAGCTGTTCAGTCTCTCCAGTTCCTCATAATCTATAACCTTCTCCTGGAGGGCGCTTTCGGTCTTTCTAACCCGCTCGGCAAGATACCCGGTGAGAAATGCCGTCAGGTAAAATGCCAGGATGTTTATGAATATCGTGTAGAGAATATAATTGGCGCCATATTGCTGAGCAGGCACCGGGCTGAGGCCAAGTCCCGCCAGTTTCCCGTAATATTGGAGGTCGAGGGTCGCCCCGTAAAGGATCCCGCAGAGCGAGGCGGTGTAAATCGCCTCTCTTCGCGCAAGCAGAACGCTGGCGCTGATTATGGAGAGCATGTAGAGGAATGAATAGGGGGAACTGATCCCCCCGGTAAAGAGGAGGAGGAGGGTAACCAGGAGAAGGTCCCAGATAATCTGGGCATAGGTAAGAGTACGACCGAATCCTTGCGTAAATTTCAGGGTGATCAGTGAGGCAAAAGAAAAGAGATAGGTGGCGATTATCAGCTTGTAAAGCCCTGTAAGCTCTCCATAACTGATGCTTCCCGGTTCCCTGGCGTTAAGGATGATGGTCGAGATCAGGAAAAGGGAAACGACCGCCATCCGCAACAGGATAAACCACGCAAGTCTTCTCTTTTGATCCATCTATCAACCGCCGACAGTGCCGGCCAGCTTGAAGATCGGCAGGTACATGGCTACGACAAGACCGCCGACCGCCGTACCGAGAAAGACCATCAATATTGGCTCCATCATCGATGTCAATGCGCCGACTGCATCATCCACCTCATCATCGTAAAAATCGGCAACCTTGTTCAGCATGGTGTCCATGGCCCCGGTTGCCTCGCCTACCGCGATCATCTGCACGACCATCGGCGGGAATACACCACAGGCGGCCAGTGGCTCCGCCATGGTTTTCCCTTCGGAAATGGCCTGGCGCACCTTATAGATGGCCTCTTCAACAATTTTATTGCCGGCGGTCTTTGCGACTATTTCAAGTCCGTCCATGATCGGCACCCCGCTGCTGATCATGGTCCCAAGTGTCCGGGTGAACTTGGCCACCGAGACCTTGCGGATTAAAGGCCCGACAATGGGCGCCTTAAGGAGCAAGCCGTCAATGAGTTTGCGCCCCTTGGGCGTGGTGTAATACTTCGCTATGGCATATCTGATCCCGAATCCCGCGGCGATCATGACAATTATGTATTTTTTGCAAAAATTGCTCAAACCAATGACGAATCTGGTAGGCGCGGGCATTTCTCCGCCGAAATCAGCGAACATCTTGGCAAATGTGGGGATGACGAAAACTAGAATTACACCGACAACTATTACGGCTATGGCCATGATGGTGGTGGGATATACCATTGCGCCTTTGACCCGCTTTTTAAGCTTCATCGCCTTTTCAATATAAGCAGCCAGCCTGTTGAGGATGGTGTCGAGGATGCCCCCCACCTCACCGGCGGCTACCATGTTGACAAAAAGGTCATCAAAGGCCTTGGGATGTTTCCCAAGCGCATCGGCAAAGGTGGAACCGCTCTCCACGGACTCCTTGACCTTGTAGAGAATGGTTTTAAAGGTCTGTTTCTCCTGCTGGCTCGCCAGTATGTCCAGGCACTGCACCAGAGGAAGTCCCGAGTCGATCATGGTGGCAAACTGTCTGGTAAAAACTACAAGATCTTTTGTATCGACTTTTCCAGCACCGAAGCCGGGTAGTTTCAGCTCAAATTTTTTCCCTTCTTCCCTTACATTGATTCCGGTCAGACCGTACTTCCTGAGTTGCGCTTCGACCGAGGCCGCGCTCGTTGCATCCATTACCCCTTTCTGCGCCGAACCGGACTTGCTTCTGGCTTCCCAACTGAATTTTGGCATTATCCCTCCGGAACAACCGTCTTATTTACTTGATCGGTTTTCGAGTTTGGTTCTGCATGCCTCCCGTTGACATCATCTGTTTGAATTCATCCGGATCCGAGGACCTCCCCAAGGCATCTTCAAGCGAAATTATCCGTCTCGAAACCAGGCTGATCAGACACTGGTTCATGGTCTGCATGCCGAATTTCTCCTGGCCAACCTGCATCTGTGAATATATCTGGTGGATCTTGTCCTCACGGATCAGGTTGCGTATGGCAGGATTCGGAACCATGACCTCCAGGGCCAACGTCCGTCCGCTCCCACCCAGCCGGGGAATAAGGGTCTGGGAA
>JBGQDJ010000345.1:0-3674 GCA_041495805.1 Geobacteraceae bacterium | reverse complement strand
GCACAGGCTCATTGCCGGTACGGAGTATCGGGACAACATCCGCCAGGACCAGCAAAATTTCGATGAATCGCCTTTTACCTCCAATCTTTCCGACCGAAGGGACTCCCGGATATGGGCCGTTTACCTCCAGGACGAGTTCAGTATCTTTAACAATCTGATCCTCAACGCCGGTGCCAGGTACGATCATTACAGCACCTTCGGCAGCACCGTCAATCCCAGGCTAGCCCTGATATACACCCCCTTTGCCGGGACCGTCTTCAAACTCCTCTATGGAAGCGCCTTCCGCGCTCCCAACGTTTACGAACTCTACTACAATATTCCTTCATTAAATGTTAAGGGGAATCCGAATCTCGGCCCTGAGAAAATCCGGACCTACGAGTTGATCTACGAGCAATACATCGGAAGCCACATCCGGGGGACAATATCCGGTTTTTATTACAACTTCGACAATTTGATCGTCCAGATGACCGACCCGACTGACGGCCTCGACGTCTTCAGGAACCTCGACAGGGCCGAGGCGGATGGCGTAGAAGCGGAGCTGGAGGCGAAATTTGAGAGCGGCCTGACCGGCAGGGCCAGCTATTCCTTCCAGGACGCATGGGATAGTGACACCGGCCAGACCCTGGTAAATTCGCCCCGGCACCTGGCTAAATTGAACGTTACCATACCTCTCCTGAAAGAGAAGGTTTTTTTGGGAATCGAGGAGCAGTTCACCGACAGGAGAAAGACCATGATTGCCGGCAACTTCGCCAAATCTTTCTTTGTTACCAACTTGACCCTGTCCAGCCGGGAGCTGCTGAAAAACCTTGAGTTGTCCGCCTCTCTCTATAACCTTTTCGATTGTCGCTACGGTGACCCGGGAGGAGCGGAACACATTCAGGACCCTGCACGGTTCAAGGACCCTGCTCGCCCTCTGGATATAATTCAGCAGGGCGGCAGAACCTTCAGAGTCAAGCTTACATACAAATTTTGACACCGGCAACCAGGGGCCAGCAACTGGAAGGTTATTTCAGATCGGGCATTGAATGAACAAATATTTTTTTAACATCATATCCGCCTTCTGCCTGATTGCCTTCAGCGCGGTGAATCTCTCTGCCCAGGAACAAAAACCGGGTGAGTATCAGGTTAAGGCACTATTCCTCTACAATTTCATAAACTTTATCGACTGGCCGGCCGATTCTTCCATTCACTCAAGCCCCACAATAAACGTATGCGTTATCGGTGATGACCCGTTCGACAATTCCATCGATGATATACGGGATAAAACGGTCAAGGACAAAAAGCTGGCAATAAGATTTTATCGTCCATACGATGAACCCAAAGGGTGCCATCTTCTTTTCATCACTGCTTCGGAACAAAGTCATGCCTCACATATACTCAAGTCGGTAAGGGAAGCAAATGTCCTGACTGTCGGCGACACGGAAGAATCAGCCCGGCAAGGGGCTATTATCGGTTTTTTTATCGAGCGGAAGAAGGTGCGCTTTGCCATTAACATCGAAGCTGCAAGACGGGCCGGGATAAAAATAAGCGCCAAGCTGCTGAAGCTGGCGAAAATCATCAAGGTCCCGGAAGATTAAAGTGGACACTGGAGAATAACCGACTCGGTTTATTCATAGGTTACGGCAGAAAAATTGACGTGGGGCTGTTGGGGATAGGAGTACGGCGATGCGCGCCTTTAGCGATATTTCAATCAAGCGGAAATTAACTTTTATCATTATGGTGACGAGCACTATTGCCCTCCTTCTCGCCGGTGCGGCTTATGTTGCCTATGATGTGCTGACCCTCCGTGACGCCATGGTGCGGAATGTCACTATGCTGTCAGAGATAATCGGGGCCAACAGCACCGCCGATCTCGTCTTTGGTGACCAGAAATCCGCGGAGGAAAATCTTGCAAAGCTAGCTTTCAACCCGCACATAGTCGCAAGCTGCATCTATGGTAAAGGGGGGGAGGTTTTTGCGAGCTATCTCCGCAAGGATATGACGGGCAAGCTCTCTCTGCCGGCCCTGCACGAAGACGGATATCATTTCGGGGCTGACAGTCTGACCCAGTTCAGGCGGATCTATCTCGATAACAAGCCCGTGGGGGCAGTGTATCTGCAATATGACCTCAACGAGCTCCGTTCACGTGTGCAACGCTTTGTCGTGATTGTCATGATAATCATACTGGCGGCCTCTTACGTGGCGTTTCTCCTCTCATCCAGGCTCCAGAAGGTTATTTCGGAGCCGCTCTTGAACCTGGCGGAGACGGCAAAAAAGATCTCACGCGAGAAGAACTTTTCGTTGCGCGCAACGAAGCATGGCCAGGATGAAATAGGCATCCTGATCGACGGGTTTAATGAAATGCTGGCGCAGATCCAGGAAAGAGACACCAGGCTGGCGATTTACAGCGAGGGACTTGAAGAACAGGTGTCCCGCAGGACCGCCGAGCTTAAAGATGCAAACCAGGAACTGCAATCGCAGATCGCGGAAAAGCTGAAAATCGAGGAGGAGCTTTTCAGGGCCCGGCAACTGGAGTCACTGGGGATCCTTGCCGGAGGAATTGCCCATGATTTTAATAATCTGCTCACTGCAATCATGGGAAATACCTCACTGGCCAAAATGTTTACCAAACCCGGGGAAAAGATTTATGGCAGGCTCGAAGATGTGGAAAAGGCATCCGTAAGGGCCAGGGACCTTACACATCAGTTGCTCACTTTTTCCAAGGGGGGAGCGCCGATAAAAAAGGTGACCTCCATTGTGGATGTCATCAGGGATTCCAGCCGGTTCGCCCTCAGGGGATCAAAATCGCGGTGTGGAATTACCATAATGGACGGTCTGTGGCCGGTTGAGGTCGATGAGGGACAGATCAGCCAGGTCATCAGCAACCTTGCCATAAATGCCGATCAGGCAATGCCCGAAGGTGGCTGTGTGGATATTCACGCCGAAAACGTGACTTTACGACAGGACCAGGTTGTGACACTCCAGCCGGGAAGGTATATCAGGATATCCATTGCGGACAGTGGAATAGGGATACCCAAGGATCATATCACCCAGATATTTACCCCTTATTTTACCACCAAACAAAAGGGGAGCGGCCTCGGGCTTGCCACCAGCTATTCCATTGTCAATAAACACAGCGGAGTGATTTCAGTGGAGTCCGAAATCGGAAAGGGAACAATCTTCCATATTTATCTTCCGGCTACGGAAAAAACCGTCTTGAAAAAAGAGGCCGTTACAACAACAGCATTAACAGGGAGCGGCAGGATCCTTGTCATGGATGACGAAGAGCTTATAAGAAGTACCGCGGGAGAAATTCTCTCAAACTGCGGTTACACGGTTGAATTCGCTGATAACGGCGCTGCGGCTATTGATATGTATCTGCATGCGAGAGAATCGGGGAGACAATTTGATGCCGTAATTCTGGATTTGACTATTCCGGGGGGAATGGGTGGTCAGGAGGCCATGCAGAAATTGCTGGAGCTGGACCCGGAGGTCAATGGGATAGTTTCGAGCGGTTTTGCAAATGAACCGATAATGGCTAATTTCGTGGAATATGGATTCAGAGGGGTAATTGCGAAGCCATACCATTCCGATGCACTGTGCAGGGTCGTACAGGAAGTTATACGGGAAAGCCGGTTGGGAAAAATGAAAAGCTCATGAACAGCACGGGCAAATGGCAATTGTTACAAGCAGTT
>JBGQDJ010000344.1:0-3683 GCA_041495805.1 Geobacteraceae bacterium | reverse complement strand
CAATTATGGCACCCGGATTTGGGTCAGATTTTGTCGAGCTGATTGAGCAAAACCGCAGACGTAGCATTGCTACGTCGAGGATTTTGCGACTGAGGCACGGCGAAATATGGCCCGAAGACGGGATGCTAAAACGGGATATTGGTGTTTTCCGAGTCCCTTAGATCTCAGGAGAATCAGCGGGGGTCCCTGACATGGCCTCCACCCTGTTCCGGCCGTTCTGTTTGGCCCTGTAGAGGGCCGCATCAGCCTCACGGATCAGGGTATCCTCATCATCGATATGCGTGGATGGAAACGTTGCGACACCAAGACTTATGGTCACGGACAGGTTTTCCAGTGGTGGCCTGAAGGTGATGGCCCGGACATCTTCCCGCAGGCGCTCCGCAACCGTTACTCCTCCGTCTAAAGTGGTGCCGGGCAGGACAAGAACGAACTCTTCACCACCGTAACGGGCGGCGATGTCATAGCAGCGACGTCCCGCCTGGACCATATCCGCGATTGCCGACAGCACCGTGTCGCCATTCTGGTGTCCGTAGATGTCGTTTACCTTCTTGAAGTTGTCAATGTCCAGGATTATGAAAGAGAGGCTCTCATTGTAGCGCCTTGCCCGCACCAATTCGTTGTCGAGGACCTGCGTTAGGTACCGGCGGTTATAGAGACGGGTCAGGGGGTCGGTGTTTGAAAGTTCCTTGAGCAGTTCATTGGATACCTTCAGTTCGTCCTGCAACGCCTTGATCTTCAACTGAACCTTGACCCTGGCCACCAGTTCGCCAGCATCAAAAGGCTTTGTCACATAATCGCAGGCGCCCTGCTCCAGGCCCTTTATCTTCAGGTCCCGGTCTTCCCTGCCGGTCAGCATGATGATCGGAATACCCCGCAGATCATCACGGGAATTGACCAGTTGCAGAAATTTGAACCCATCCATTCGCGGCATTTCCAGGTCGCAGATGATCAGGTCCGGTTTTGCGGAAAGAAGGGACTTGAAACCGTCAATGCCGTCCCGGGCTTCACGGTAGTGGTCAAAAAGAGAGACATTCTTGAGAGTGCCGATTATATGATACCTGACGCTGTCTGAATCATCTATTACAAGCACACTGTTGGACATTACAGTCAATCCCCGCTCAAAGAAAACATCTTTGCGATATTATGACCCCGCCTTCACATCAGATTCTTTCTTACATCAATGTAACAGAGTATCCCTGACATTTCAAGAATTGATACTTGACTTCATGATGTGGAAATGCCTCCCGGCAGAATATCCGGAATGCGGATATATCCCGCCATCTCAACCTCATCCCCTGCGATCCGATGCTCCCGCGGATGGACAGGTATCCCTTTTCATGAAAAGTTATCCCTTGACCCTGCTTTCCGATACAGGTTATGCTGAAGTATGCTCAATTATGTTGAAATGCTGCATAATTACCGGAGCCTGGTGGCAAAGGTAGATGAACTGTGCCGCGGCATCCACTCTGAATACGGTGATTCCATTTTTTGCCGGGAGGGATGTGACAGCTGCTGTCGGCATATCTCGCTCTTTCCGGTGGAAGCTGTCGCTTTGGCGGCTGCGCTCCATGAACTCTCCCCGGAAAAGTCCGATCAGATCCGAAAACTGGCCGGCGCAGCATCCGCTGAGGCATGCCCACTGCTGAATAACGGGCGCTGCCTTCTCTATGCGCACCGCCCCATTATCTGCCGCACACACGGTCTCCCTCTGCTTACCAACCGGGAAGGGGAAAAGGCGCTCGATTTCTGTCCGAGCAACTTCAAGGGGATCGCCTCGTTCACTGCTACCGCAGTCCTGAATCTCGACATTCTCAATGCAACACTTGCTTCAATCAATGCGGTTTTTGTCACATCCTTCGACGAATCAACACCCCTGCCAAAGGAACGGCTCTCAATGGCGGACGCCCTTCTGCTTGATTTATATAGCTGATCTGATCGACATTACCTCTTGACAATTCTGTTTTATGGCATAAAATCACCTCATTCACGAAGTGCAGCATCCCTACCATCAATTACATCGCGGCACCTTCATTTTGTAAATCATTTTGGAAAGGAGCGGATTATGAAAAAAAGATTTTTATGCATGGCGTTTCTATTGTCTCTGTTCATGACAACCACATGCATCGCCGGCGAGAGAGCAGGGGCGTTCTCCGTTTCCCCTTTTGCAGGCGGCTATACCTTTGATGGCGTACAGCACCTGGAAACAGCGCCTGTGTACGGGCTTCGTCTCGGCTATGACCTGACTGATAACTGGGGCATTGAAGGTGTCGGCAATTACCTGGCTACCGAGACCACTCGCGGGAACAGGAGCATCAACGCCATCTCCTATCGTCTGGACGCACTCTATAACTTCATGCCGGAAGGGCGTCTGGTGCCGTATCTTGCATTAGGCGGCGGCGGGATCACCGCCGGTCACGGTTCCAGTTTCAACGCTGGAGGGAGCAATACCGATGCTACCTTGAATGCGGGAGGGGGACTCAAGTACTTCCTTGCCGATTCGGTTGCCCTGCGTGGCGATGCCCGCCAGTTAGTCGTTTTCGATCGCAAAACCATATTCAACTGGGAATACACGGCAGGTCTCTCCTTCCTCTTCGGCGGGAACAAACCTGCCATGGCGCCCGCGGCCGCGCCCGCCCCGGCCTGCAATCTGGCCGTGGCGCCGGCTTCCATTATCAAGGGCCAGTCTGCAAAGCTTAGCTGGTCATCCGAGAATGCCTCTGATTGCAATATCCAGCCGAACATCGGTCCGGTAAAACTGCAGGGATCAATGGATGTAAACCCCTCTGCGGACACATTCTACACCTTGACCTGCACCGGCGAAGGCGGCAGGGCCAGCAGTGACGCGAGTATTACCGTTGCCGCTCCTGCAAGGCCGCAAGCGCCGAGTTGCAATATCAGCGTTACGCCGGCTTCCATCATGAAGGGAGAAACAGCCACCCTCAACTGGACATCGCAGAACGCTACCGACTGCGTAATCCAGCCTGCCATTGGAGCGGTCAAACCCGAAGGTTCAAAGGAGATCACTCCGTCCGTTGACACCGCTTATACCCTTGCTTGCACAGGCCCCGGCGGAAATGCAACGAGCAAAACAGACATAGCCGTAACGACTCCTGCACCGACCATGGAAGAGTTGTGCATGACACTGAATATCGAGTATGACACCGACAAGTCCATTATAAAGCCGCCATATTATGGTGAAGTGGAAAAAGTCGCCAACTTCATGAAGAGATTCCCTCAGATCAAAGGGACCATCGAAGGGCATACCGACAGTGTCGCAACAGCGAAATATAACGTGAAGCTCTCCCAGAGACGCTCGGCGGGTGTCGTGAAGATGCTGGTTGAAAAGTACGGCATCGACAAGTCACGACTCGGCGCAAAGGGGTATGGCGAGGCCCAGCCGATAGCAGACAACAAGACTAAAGAAGGCCGGCAAAAGAACCGGCGGACCGTGGCGAATTTCGGCTGCGTATCGGTGGAGAAGAAGTAGCGCTGAACACAAAGGGCCGCCCATCACGGGGCGGCCCTTTGTTATTGGGAAAAAGTAGTTGGGAGTTAATGGATGCCCTGATTATTAGAATGAGCTTTCAAGCTGACACCTTACCACCCCTAACCCCTCCTGAACCAGGAGGGGGATTTTAAAAGGCTTCCCTCCTTGATAAGGAGGGGCTGGGGGGTGGTTGATT
>JBGQDJ010000343.1:0-3690 GCA_041495805.1 Geobacteraceae bacterium | reverse complement strand
GCGAAAGGAATTCGCCCCTCTCGCCGCCTTAAGCCGTGAGGACATGCAGGTAGTCGCCTTCGAGGAAGAAAGTGTCTTGGCGGTCATCAGAAGCGCCGACAAAAGCCAACTGATCTCTCTGTTCAACTACAGCGACCAAAGCCGCGTGATCCGTCCGCCGCTGACAGTCGGTACAATGAGTGTGCTCCTTGATTCTACGGGGCGCTTACCGCCGGGCAGTTGTGTAACCGTGAATGCTGCGCGTCCCGAAACATTCCCGACTCTCGCCCCTTTCGGGGTCATCGTTTATCGAAAGGAATAACTGATGGAACGATTCCTATGCATACATGGCCACTTCTACCAGCCGCCCCGCGAGAACCCCTGGCTTGAGTCCATCGAGATCCAGGATTCGGCCTTTCCCTATCATGACTGGAATGAACGGATCACCGCAGAGTGTTATGCCCCCAACAGCGCCTCGCGGAATCTGGACGGCGAAGGCCGTATCATGGGGATCGTCAGCAACTATGCCCGTATCAGCTTCAATTTCGGACCGACCCTCCTCTCCTGGATGGAAAAATATGCTTCCGATGCCTATCGGGCAATCCAGGCGGCCGACCGGCAGAGTATCATATGGCGCTCCGGGCATGGAGCCGCCCTTGCCCAGGTGTATAATCATATCATCATGCCCCTGGCCAGCCTGGCCGATAAACGGACTCAGGTGCGGTGGGGAATCAGGGATTTCGAGCATCGCTTCCAGCGTTTCCCCGAGGGAATGTGGCTGGCGGAAACCGCCGTGGATGTGGAAACGCTGGAGGTGCTGGCCGAAGAGGGGATCCATTTCACCATCCTCGCTCCTCACCAGGCGGGACGGGCCCGGAGGATCGGGATCGGCAGGTGGAAGGATGTCGGCGGCTCATGTATCGATCCTTCGCGGGCCTATCTCTGCCGGCTTCCCTCGGGGCGAAGTATCACCATCTTCTTTTACGATGGCCCCATATCCCAGGCAGTGGCGTTCGAGAAACTTTTGACCAGTGGAGAACAGTTTGCCGGCCGGCTGATGTCAGGTTTTTCGGATAATTGCGACCATCCCCAGCTGGTGCATATCGCCACTGATGGAGAAACCTACGGCCATCACCATGCCTTCGGCGAGATGGCACTGGGTCACGCCCTGAATCACATCGAGTTGAACAGCCTGGCGCGTCTGACCAACTATGGCGAATACCTGGAACTGCACCCGGCCACCCATGAAGTGCAGATTATAGAAAACACCTCTTGGAGTTGCGTGCATGGCATTGAGCGCTGGAGAAATGACTGCGGCTGCAACTCGGGCGGGAACGATGGCTGGAACCAGCAATGGCGCAAGCCGCTGCGGGAGGCAATGGACTGGCTAAACGGAGAGCTGGCTTCCGGTTATGAGGACGGCGTGAAAGGTTACCTGAAAGAGCCCTGGGAGGCACGCAATGACTATATCGATGCCATGCTTGACCGCTCCGAGGATAACGTCGCCCTATTCCTGCTCGGGCATTCCCTGCGCCCCCTGGATGAAGATGCATCCGTGGCCGTACTCGGCCTGCTGGAGATGCAGCGGCACGCCATGCTCATGTACACCAGCTGCGGATGGTTTTTTGACGAACTGTCAGGGCTGGAAACGGTTCAGATCATCCAGTACGCCGGCCGGGCAATGCAGTTGGCTGAGAGGTACTGCATTGAGGGGATCGAACCCCTCTTTCTTGAACGGCTGGCACTGGCCGGCAGCAATATCCCGGAACTCGCAAACGGGGCTGGAATCTACGCGAAATTCGTAAGTCCCGTGATGATCGACCTGATCAAGGTCGGCGCGCACTACGCCGTCAGCTCCGTCTTTGAGGAGTACGGTGAGGAAACCGGCATTTACAGTTATCGCGCCTTCAGGGAGGACTACCTGATACTCCATTCCGGTCAGATGAGACTGGCAGTCGGCAGGATATTCATCCGCTCGTCCATCACCCGCAAAGCGGACCGGATAAGTTTCTGCACCCTCTACTTCGGTGGCCACGCCTTGAACTGCGGAGTCCGCTCCTTTAACGGTGAAGATGCTTACCAGGCCATGAAACAGGAAGTCGCAGACGCCTTCAACGAAGGAGATTTCGCTGCCATCATCAGAATGATGGACACCCATTTTGACATGCACACTTATTCCCTCAAGGACCTCTTTCGGGACGAGCAGCGTCATATCCTGCAACTCATCATCACCGGCACGCTCCAGGAGTTTGAAGACAAATTCATAACCCTCTACGAAAACAGCAAAAGCCTGATGGGATTCATAAGGGAAACAGGCATGCCGGTGCCGCACCACTTGATGACCACCGCCGAGACAGCCCTCAATCTCAAGCTGCAAAAGATGTTCTTCTCGGAAACGATAGACGTAGGTGTCCTGAAGGAGGACGTCAACGATATCAGAAGCTGGAATATTGGAATAGATAATGTGGCATTTGAATTCATCATCCGCCGCAGGCTGGAAAGGATAATGGCCGCCCTGCTGGAGGAACCGGAAAGCGCCCAGCGTTTAACCGAGGTCCTTCAGTTGGTCGAGGCAATAGCGTCGCTGCCGGTGGTTGTGAATTTCTGGCAGATACAGAACATGTACTGGACCATGCTGCAATCGCGAGCTTCAGAACTCCGCGCTGGTTACGGAGATCTAAACGATCGGGGTTCCTGGATCGAAGCGCTCGGAAATCTGGGGCAGCTCCTTTATTTCAATGTGCCTGCCGTGCTGGCGGCAGCTAAGGGAGAGATATGAACGGCAAGTGGCTGAGAATTCCGGTCTCGACCTATCGTCTTCAGTTCAATTCCCATTTCCGCTTCAACGATGCCAGGGAGATCCTCCCGTATCTGCATAGCCTCGGCATCAGCGACATATACGCATCACCCTACTTCAAGGCGTCCGCGGGTAGCCTTCATGGCTACGATATACTGGACCAGAACAGCCTGAATCCGGAGATCGGCTCGGATGATGAATACGATGCACTGGTCGGCGAGATGAAGCGTTGGGATATGGGGCAGGTCCTGGACATCGTCCCTAACCATATGTGCATCGAGGGACAAGGGAATGCCTTCTGGATGGATGTGCTGGAAAATGGCCCAAGCTCCACCTATGCGTGTTTTTTCGATATTAACTGGCACCCGGTAAAGAAAGAGCTGGAGGACAAGATCCTGATTCCTATCCTGGGGGACCAGTATGGAACGGTGCTGGAAAACGGGGAGCTGCGGCTCTCCTTTGAAGAAGGGTCTTTTTTCATCAACTACTGCGACCACAAACTGCCGATCATTCCCCACTCTTACAATAATATCCTGACGCTTGCCAGCGCGGATCTGGAACGGGCGCTTTCTGACACCGAACCCCAGTCCCAGGAACTTATGAGCATCGTAACGGCGCTCAGACACCTGCCTCCCACCACGGAGCAGGACCCCGAGTTGATCGCGGAGCGATACCGGGAAAAGGAGGTCGTAAAAAGGCGCCTCTGGGACCTCTATCAAGGCAGCGGCGCGATCAGGGAGTTCATTGACGGGAATGTGGCCTCCTACAACGGGAATAAGGGGGACCCGCGCAGTTTTGATCTGTTGGATGCACTGCTTCGGGAGCAGGTCTATCGCATTTCCCATTGGCGCGTCGCTACCGAGGAGATCAACTACCGGAGGTTCTTCGATATCAATTCCCTCGGCGCCATCAGG
>JBGQDJ010000342.1:0-3701 GCA_041495805.1 Geobacteraceae bacterium | reverse complement strand
TACAAGGGGCTCGATATACTGCTCGAAGCAATCGCCATCTTGAGGGACCGCGACATATCACTGAAGATAGTCGGTGAGTTCTGGAGTGACAAGGATGTATACCTGACCAGAATCAAGAATCTCGGCATTGCCGATAAAGTCGAAATAGTCGACCGCTATGTCACCGAAGAAGAAATGACCGTCTATTTTGCCTGGGCCGACCTGGTCGCCCTCCCCTACCGCAAATCCAGAACATCCGGGATCATAGCCACTGCCTACGGCTTCGGCAAACCGGTACTGGCAACGGATGTAGGTGGGTTTCACGAGGTAGTCAGGGACGGTCTTACGGGCAGAATAGTTACACCTGACAACCCGCAGGCCTTTGCGGATGGGATCGAATGGTTTTTAGCCAACAGGGAGGTCAATTTCGCGGCTAATATTGCAGAATTCACATCGAGGAATATGTCATGGAGTTCTCTGGTCGAGATAATTGAAGAATTTAACGGACAATAGCCGGGATTAACTCCCGGCTATGTCATTCACGCTTTATCTGAGAATCAATTCAGATTTCTCCAAGTTTATATTTAGTCACGAGAAGATACTCTCTTTCATACATGGGTGATCCGTATGTCACATCCTGCCAACTCTTGTCAAATTCGGTTCCCATATCTTTATCCGTGCACACTAACTCATTTGCTTTGTTATAGTTCCTCTTTGAGATAAGTCTGAATTTACCCTTCTTAATCTCAAAATCTATCTGGTGATGAGTGACATCTCCTTTTTTCAATATATTATGCTGGCACGCCGGATACTGAGAGAGATGTTTCGTATAATTCTTTGCGCCAAAGTCGCTCAGTATGAATTTCTCTGTCCAGGATAAAGTCTTGTTTTTTGCCTTAACGCTATCGGAATTATAGTAGTTCGACTCTACATTTTTGTTTGGAATATCAACGTTGTTCTTCACCCAGTTTTCCGCATGACTATCGATTGTCCCTATCAGCAGAATCAAACCCATAACTCCCGCAAGTAATACATTTTTTTTCATTTTCCACTCCTCAAGACGTTTTGTGAATCAGATAGTAAGTGAACCGTATTATACAATCAATCCGACTTGAAATAAAGCATATTCGCGCGATTCTGATCATTGCGAACAGCTATTCACAGGCGTCCTTACAACTGCGCCGGAATGAATCCCGATAGATTCAAAACCAGCAGTCGCATGGTAATATCGAACCAAATTGATTATTCCGCCGGGAAATGCTACATTCGAGACGGGAAGCGCCCCCCCGTGATCAACACCTTCCGACAGGCCGTCCGACTTTGTCGTATCGGTGCGCAAACAGTCATTTTACCAATAAAAGATGCGTGAATGCCTGTAATAAAGTTTCCAAGGATTGGCAAGATGTCCACAGAAATAGATGCGGAACAAGGGGGACGGGACTTCGCAATACCTGCAAATGCGCAGCTTGACACGAGTGATGAAGGTTTCATCTCTGTCTCTTTCCTGAAGTGGGCAACAGGGCTCCTCCTTGCATATTTCGGCATGCGTCTGGTGTTTTTCGCATTGGACATTTCCTCGTATATTCCGCCTGACGAAGTAACTCATGCGGGGATCAGCAAGGTGTTTTCAAAGGTCTTCCTGCTTCCGGCCAATTCACCCGAAACCTATGAATTCGGGCTTGTCACCAACATCCCATGGCTCTACTACTGGTTCATGGGCAAGCTGCTCCATCTCAACATCTTCGGCTGCCCGATCTCGTATTCCTCAGGCTCCTCAACATCCCCTTCGCCTTCGGTACTCTCCTCTATACCCTGAGGCTGCTCCGTCTCATGACGGAAAACCGGCTTGCACAGCTCCTGCTCATTATCGTCATGACCAACATCCCCATGTTCTCCTTGTTGTCGGCTTCCGTTTCATACGACAACCTGGCCAATCTGCTGGCAGCCATGGCGATATATTACCAATTCGCCTACTTCAGGTACCGGTCCGGCGGGATGCTAGTCTCATCACTCCTCTGCCAGATGGCGGGGAGTCTGACCAAGACTACCTTCCTCCCCCTGATCCTTGTACTTAATCTGCTGCTGGTACTTAACGAGGTAAAAAACCTGAAAACACTGCCGGAAAGAATAAGACGGCAGTTCGGTGAAATTTCTCTCCGGACATGGCTGACGGTTTTCCTGCTCGTCATGGCAGTGGGGTTGAATCTCCAGTTGTATGCCGGGAATTACCTTCGCTACGGATCAATTAATCCCGGGATGCCGCAAGTACTCTCTCCAGGGATCGCAATGCAGCACCGCCTCGACGCACGGGGGATGATCTTCAATCAGTACAGGGATGGGAAGATCTCCTACATGGACGCACTGATCCTCGCGGGTGAGATCAAGCACCCCGGAGACAAGGCCGATACGTTCTACCTGCTGATGAACTATGAAAAGCTGAAGAGTAATCCCCAACTCTGGATGGGGCCGCTTGCCTATGCAGGCTTCTGGTTCCAAACCATGACGGCCACGACTTTCGGGATAAAGGCACATCTGGGGATGTTCAAGCCCCCTCTTTACCTGCTGCCTCTCTATATATTGATGGTCCTTGCATTACTGGGATTTCTCGTCCGCTGGCGCCCTGGGGAATCGGGTTGGCTACCGCTGAGCCTGGCGGCTGTAGTTGCCTGGTATGCGGGGTTTCTTATGTACATGGTGAACTACGATACCTATCTCAACTACGGTGAACCAAGTCTGACCCTGTATGGACGATATCTTTTTTTAGTGATCTCCCCTGTCTCAGTACTCTCTTGTCTATATCTGCCGAGTCTCTTTCGCTCAGTTAACATCCGCTGCGCGCTGGCTGCTGCGACGGCGCTTCTGTTCATTTCGTACGATTTCCCCTGGTTTCTCCTGCACGCAACACCTGAATGGTATACGTGGCTCCCGGGATAGATGCAGAAGGATGAGGGATGAGTTCCAACAAGGGCTGAAAGAAGGTTTTCTCATCTCTCTTCCCTCATCTCTCATCAGCAGTTAAATGAGGTTTTTACTGATGGCGAATTCTTCGAAAATTGAGCCGGGCTCCACGGCTGTCTTTATCAGAAAGTGGCAACTGCCGATTGCCCTGTTCCTGATTGCGGGGCTGACTGTCGCAGTCTACTGGCCGGTGCTGAACAACGGGTTTATCGACTACGATGATACCGATTATGTGACCGCAAACATGATGGTCCGCCAGGGTTTGACGTTGAAGGGTTTCATCTGGTCCTTCCTTGCGTTTCACGCAGGCAACTGGCATCCCCTTACCTGGCTTTCCCACATGCTCGATATCCAGCTCTTCAACCTCAACCCGATGGGACATCATGCGGACAGCCTGCTGCTCCATTGCGCCAATGCCGTCCTGCTTTGCCTCGTCCTCCAGCGGCTTACCGGCCGTATCGGCAGGAGCATGATTGTGGCGTTGCTGTTCGCGCTCCACCCCCTGCACGTCGAGTCTGTCGCATGGATCGCCGAGCGCAAAGACGTCCTCTCCACACTGTTCTGGATCATGACCATGTCGGCCTATGCATGGTATGTCCGTAAACCTTCGCTGAAGCGGTATCTTCCTGTAGTCGGTCTGTTTGCCCTCGGACTCATGGCCAAGCAGATGCTGGTGACCCTTCCCCTCATACTGCTGGTCATGGACTACTGGCCGCTTAACCGCCTCTTTCCCCGCCCTGCTCCGATACTGACCGAAAAGATTC
>JBGQDJ010000341.1:0-3723 GCA_041495805.1 Geobacteraceae bacterium | reverse complement strand
GCTGCCGGTCATTGCCAACGGAGATATCCGCAGCAGTGCCGCCGGCTTGCAGGTGCTGCTAGAAACCGGCGCGACCGGGCTGATGTTGGGGCGGGGGGCCATCGCTGATCCCCTCCTGTTCGAAAGGCTTCGTGGCCGTGCCGCCGCGGAGCCGGACCGGGAAGAACGGGCGGCACAGTTGCATCGTTATCTGCGCGACCTGCTGGCGCGCTACCGGGCACAGTCCTGCGGCGACGCCCAGATGCTGGGCAAACTCAAGGGAGTGCTGGCCACCATGGATGATCCTTGCTTCGAAACGTATTTCAAGCAGATGCTGAAGTCAGAAAACCTACGGACCTTCTCCGCCCTGCTCGACGGGCTGGAATAAACGTCATAATCCTTACTGATGGACTCCTTGGAAACTATGCTATTATACAACTATTAACCAGATCGTTTTTAACAAGGAGATAATACAAAGTGGGAAATCGCATAGCTGAAAGAGATACAGGCACGGCAGCTGCAAACAGTGCAAGAGTTGGTGAGGAAGAGTTCCGTAAACTTCCTTTTGACGACAAACGCATCTATCTTGACGGGGTGCCCCCCCAGGAGAAGCTGGACCTGATTTCGGGAGACACTGACGCTAAGAAGCTGACACGGGCCATGCCGCCCCAGGAGTTATATTGGCTGTTCAAGGAAATCGGCGCTCCTGATGCCATGAAATTGCTGGGGATGGCAACTCCACGGCAGTGCGTTTTCATCCTGGATATGGAACTCTGGAAAGGCTGGACGTTTCTGGATGATAAGGCGGTTGAATATCTCGGCTATATTCTGAAAGGGAGTGAGGAGCACTTCCTGGAATTACTCCCGCACCTGGATTTCAATCTACTCTCTCTTTTTCTGGGGAGGGAGCTTTTTGTAGCGGGGGGGATCGGCGATCTCAATACCGATGAAGAACGTCTGACTGATTGGGACCACACCTTTGATGATGTGTTCCTGATAAAATTCAAGAACCCCGGACACGCCCAGGTAATCGGCTCCTTCCTGGAGCTGGTCTGCCGTTTCGATAACCCCCTCTACACGGCGCTCATGGAAAGTGTCAGCGGTGAAATCGACATCGAATCAGAGGAGGAGTGTTATCGCATGAAATCGGGACGCCTTGCCGATCTGGGCTTTCCTCCCCATGATGAGGCGCTTGAGATCTACTCCCGTATCAACCCGGCCACTTTTACCCCCGGCCGCAACAAAGCGCTGTCGCAGACGGGTGAAGCAACCACTCTTCCCGTGACGTTTTTGGCCGGAAAAACGTTTCTGGGGAGGGTTATTCCCCTCATCGACACGGAACTCTTCCGCATGGAGCTGATCTATCTCATAAATACCGCACTTGTGGCCGATCAGGCGCATCTCGCCGACACGGAACAGATGAAATCGGTAGTGGAACGGGTTTACGGCTACCTGAACATTGCCCTTGAGTACCTGAGCCAGGGGGATGAAACGAAGGGGGCGGAAATTCTTACCGGTGAATACCTGAAAAGCCTCTTCCAAGTGGGGTTTAGTATAGTACTCGGCCTGAAGTTCAGGGCTGATAAGGTTACGGATTCGAGCTATGCCACCGGCAAGGCCCTATCAGGACTGAAGAGCTCCAGACCCCGTTACTATCGCGGCCTTGATAGCGACGGTATTGATGGCTACAGGGAATTCCGGGAAATGCAGGATGTGAAGAAGATGTCTGATTTTCTCACTGAGCTGGGAGTATGATTACTGTTGAGTCAAGACATGGCCGGATTGACAGCCGAAAAACGTCTGCTAAGATGATAACACGCTGATCGGTGTAATCGATTGAGGAGGGTTGATGGATAACGTTCTCGCGGCACGCGCTCTTATGGGTATTTCGCTCGGTTTCCACATCATCTATGCGACCATCGGGGTCGGGCTGCCGCTCATGCTGATGATTGCCGAATGGCTGTCGCTTCGCACCGGAGACGAGCTTTACCACCGACTTGCCCGCAGCTGGATACGTCCTGCAGGGGTGCTGTTCGCCATCGGCGCGGTCTCCGGCACCATCCTCTCCTTTGAGCTGGGGCTACTGTGGCCCCGCTTCATGGCCTTCAGCGGCCCCCTCATCGGGCTTCCCTTTTCGATGGAGGGGTTTGCTTTCTTTACCGAGGCGATCTTCCTCGCCCTCTACATCTACGGCGAACAACGGCTCTCCCGCAGGATGCTCTTTTTCTGCACCATTATCCTCACTATTGCCTCCGCCGCCTCGGCGGTATTTGTTATCAGCGCCAATGCCTGGATGAATACCCCCGCGGGTTTCCGCATCCTGAACGGGGCACTTGCCGACGTGAATCCTTTAAATGCCCTTGCTAACCCGGCATGGGCCCATGAGGCAGTGCACGGGACCCTGGCGGCCTACGTCGCCACCGGTTTTGCGATGGCCGGAGTCTATGCGGCGGCCCTGTTGCGAGGACGCGGCAGTGACTACAATAAGCGTGCCCTGACGCTGGCCCTGGCAGTCGCCTCGGCATCCCTTCCCCTCATGCTGCTTTCAGGGGACTGGGCGGCCATGACCATCGCTGATCAGCAAAAGCCCAAGCTGGCTGCAATGGAAGCCCTGTTCACCACTACCCGGGGTGCGCCGCTCGTCCTCGGCGGCTGGCCGGACCCTGCTTCCGGCAAGGTCCTGTACGGGATCGAACTCCCCAAGCTCCTGAGTCTGCTTGCTCACCGCGATCCCGATGCCGTCGTCGAGGGACTCGACGCCTTCCCCCCCGGCACGACCCCTGATCCGCGACTTGTCCACCTCTTCTTCGAACTGATGGTGGCCTCTTTCTCCATCATGCTTGCGGCCGCCCTCTGGTTCTGGTGGCTGCGCTGGCGCGGGCGGGTAGTGCCGATGGGCAAATGGCCATTACGGGCGCTCCTCTTTGCCTCGCCGTTCGGGATGATCGCCCTGGAAAGCGGCTGGCTCGTCACCGAATTCGGCCGCCAGCCTTGGATTGCCCAGGGTCACTTGCGCGTGGCTGAAGGGGTGACGACGCAGACCGGCATTGGTTTCATGCTCTTCACCTTCCTCGTCGTCTACCTGGCGCTCACCGCCGGTTTGCTGAGGCTGCTGGTCTGGCCGGCAGCGGCAGGAAAAGGAATTCAATCGACACAGGAGGACCGGCATGTGGACCCTTGAGAACCTGGCAGCCGGGGCCGTTCTTCTCGGGCTTGTCATGTATGCGGTTTTTGGCGGTGCGGACTTCGGCGGCGGCATCTGGACCGCCCTTGCTTCCGGTCCCCGGGCACGGGAACAGCGGGACAGCCTTTTCCATGCCATCGGGCCGGTCTGGGAGACGAATCACGTCTGGCTCATCTTCGTCGTGGTAACCCTCTTTACCACCTTCCCAAAGGGGTTTGCAGCCCTCTCTACCGTCCTGCCTGTCCCCCTGGTGATCGCCCTGATAGGCATCAACTTCCGCGGGGCAGCATTCGCCTTCCGCCACTTCGGAAGACTGACTGGGGAGCAGATCCCCTTCATGGCCGGCACCTTCGCGGTATCGAGCATCTTGACCCCCTTTGCTCTCGGAATGGCGATGACCGCAACCGCCACCGGAAGAATCGTCTTCGTTAATGGCATGGTAAAAGCCGAGCCATGGTTCTGGATCGGCCCATTTACACTTGTGGGGGGGCTGGTAGGAATGGCGATCTGCGCCTACCTGGCGCCGATCTATATGACGGTGCGCACCGCGGGGGATTTGC